>JALGTY010000526.1 GCA_029821145.1 Candidatus Zipacnadia bacterium | reverse complement strand
CGGGAGACGATGTGGAACCTAGAGGGGCTTTACGGTGGAGAGTACTCTGCTGCCGCTGAGCGTACGGTGTTCCATCGAGGCTTTCGCTGGGCGTTTAATCCAGAGCAAACTGAGGACACCGTGGAGGGTATGTTGATTGACGAGCAGAGCCACCGCAACACAGTGGTGGTGGCTCCGACTGACCAGATAACTTACCGATGGCACGAAGGTGTTATGGTCATTGACGATCCACATGCCAAAGTTCTGGTTGGCTTTGTCCCGCGTGATTTTGATTTTGCCGGTGATTTGAGACTGCGGCGTATAACCGTTGATACACCCGCGGATATGCCCTTCGTGATTCCGGGTGAGCGCTACGTCGGCATCGGCATCGTCAGTATGGACGGTAGACCTCTGGAGCGGTCCCAGCAGATAATCGTGACGGCGTCAAATACCAGCTTTGCCAGCGGGTTCGAGATGGATCTGGAACAGGTGACCAAGGACACCCGGTATGCCTGGGGGCTGAGGGATTCGGTAACCGACTGGGGCCATTATCCGGTGCTGGTTGGTCGAGTGGGCCTGACTGTACAAGCCGACTGGCTGGTCGGCCGCTCATACCGCATGCTTGACTATAACAACCATGTTCTAGCCGAGGGCAAGCTGGCGCGGTCTCGACTGACCATTCCCGCCGACCTGCCCGTCTACATTACTGAGATCACCGGGCCCTGAGCCGCCGCTTAACTGTCTTTTTCAGCCGAGGGCGGCCTGGTAGAGTTTGCGATATTTCTTGGCAGAGCGGTCCCAGGAGAAGTCGCAACTGAGCGCGTTTGTGACGATCGCTCGCCAGCGTTTGGGATGTCTGGTGAAGGTCTGCACTGCTCGGTTAATAGCATCCAGCAGGTCTTCTGCTGAGTACTCCTCAAACTTGTACCCATTTTGCGGGTGGCCGCGCACGCCTCGCTCTTGAATACTGTCATCCAGCCCGCCGGTTGCCCGCACGATAGGCACGGTTCCGTAGGCCAGGGCAATCATCTGCCCCAATCCGCACGGCTCGTAGCGTGAGGGCATCAGGAACATATCGGCTCCCGCGTATATCCGGCGGGCCAGTCCCCCGCTGAAGTCAATGACGGCAGCTATATTCTTCTGGGTGGCCGCCGCCTCCCGCAGCATATCTTCGTAGCGTCGGTCGCCGGTGCCCAGCACGACCAGTTGGGCATCCTGGATCTGGGGCAGGGCCTCGTCCAGAATATCCAGCCCCTTCTGAGCATCCAGCCGCGTGACCATACCGATGAGCGGCACCTCAGCGGATACCGGCAGGCCCATCTGCTCCTGCAGGGCTTGCTTGCACTGGGCTTTGCCGGAGATATCACCTGCACCGAAGTTGGCAGCAATAGCCTCGTCAGTGGCGGGATTCCACACCTCGTAGTCAATGCCGTTGAGAATGCCCCAGACGTCTTTCCGACGGACTTCGACCAGGTCGCAAATGTTCGGGCCAAACTCCGGCTCGGCAATCTGCTCGGCATACTTTTCACTAACAGTGTTGATCATATCAGCACAGGCCAGGCCCGCGCGGGCCAGATTGAGCTGGCCGTCGTGCAGCATATCGGTGACGCCAGGGGCACCAGGCTCAAGCCCGGTCACCGCCAGCAACTTTGCCGGGAAGGTCCCTTGATAGGCGCTGCCCAGGTTGTGGGCGGTGAATACCATCCGTGGCCCGCAGACCTCTGGCTGCTTAAGGTAAACCGCCACCAGGCTGGTGTGCCAGTCGTTGAGGTGGATGACATCCGGCTGCCAGTTGAGCGGCTCCAGCACTGCGAGAATGGCCCGACAGAAGAAGGTCAGCCGCTCCAGATTGTCGGGATAGGCGCCTCCCGGGGGGCCATAGACATACGGGCGGCTAAAGTAGTCATGATGCTCAACGAAATAGATTGGCACCTCGGTGCCGGGTAGGCGTGATTCATCCAGGGCGCACCCCGACATTCTATCGGCTATAGGCACCGGGCAACTCGGGACCGCCCGCCACATATCAGGTGCTACCTGTGCCGCCATCTGGTATTTAGGCATTATCACCCTGATGTCGATATCGAGCTGTGCTAATGCCTTGGGCAGCGAACCGGCCACGTCGGCCAGGCCACCGACCTTGGCGAAGGGAACTACTTCCGCAG
>JALGTY010000525.1 GCA_029821145.1 Candidatus Zipacnadia bacterium | reverse complement strand
CGCGAATCATCCACTTGTAGAGCCGGAAAGCCACAAACAGCGCTGCCAGCGAGCCGATGGGGGCCAGCGCCCACATGATCCACAGCCCGATCATATTGTTGGTGCCGAGCGTGGTCCTGTCGTGACCGGCGTCTTCGACGGCCGCTTCGACCTTCCCGGCGACGGGCTCGGCGGCGATCGCCTTGGGCGCGGCCTCGGTGGCACTAGCGGCTGCGGGCGCCTTGTCCTCGGTCCCGACGGCGCGGGACGCGCTGACGGGGTCCTCCTGCGCCAGCGTTTCGGCGGGGAACGCGGTAAACACGGCGAGCAAAATCGCCGACACCAGGAATATCACGGGAATCCTCTTGTTCATCGACGGTCGATCCTTCCTTTCTCCAGCCCTGCGGCCGTCCTTGTGGTAACGAAACCAAGCGTCAGCCGTGCCTCGACCCCCGGCCGTCAAACAGCGCGGGTTCAAATCCGCCGCGGCTTCCGCGCAAGCGTCAAATTCAAGTAGGCCTGCCCCGAGCCGCACGGGCCTCCGGCGGGCGCCCGCGCGCAACGCTCCGAGGACACCAATCCATACCGTCTTCCGTCAGACCGAACGCCCGATTTTTTCAAAGATTGTTTTGCCCAAAAGATCGCTCAAAACTGCTGTAACCTCCGGGGCGCGCTCGTAAGAATCTGCTGAAGCTCGTCGGCGGCGTCGGAGAAAAACTCCTCGTGCTCCGGGAACCGTTCGATCGCCTCGTTGATGTCCTCGGCAAGCTTCGCCTCTTGAACGTAAATGCCCTGGTTGCTCGGATCTTCCTTGGGGTACTTCGCGGCGAGGTAACGGAATTCGTTGATCGCCATGTTGATAAACTTTTTGCCCGAGTTGATATCGGGTTCCGGGCGCACCAGCAGCAGGTACTTTACGCCGCGGCAGCAGGCTTTGAAGGGGAGGGCCTCGAGGTGTTTCTCGCTGAACGTGGGATGCAGTTTCAGTTCCGCGGCCCTTTTGAGGTTCTTGTAGGCGAAGCCGATGGCGTACATGGGCTCGTCAAACTCCCGGCCCTCCGCCAGGGCGGCCTTGGCCTTCCTACGCTGCTCGTCCTCGACCATTTTCTGGTAGAAGACGCTGTGTTCACCCGCCGGGTTGCAAATGATCTGGAAGTAAATCCACCCGCATTGGAACCACACGGCAGTGGAGTTGGGGAGCTTGCGCTTGCCTTCCTCGATAACCTCGATGCCCTGCTTGATCCAGCGCCACTTGTCCTGGGCGCTGCGGTAATCCGTAATGATGTTGTTGGCCAGGTTCCAGGAGTTGAAGGTCCAGGTCGAGGACAGGTTGGGCTGGAGTTTCTGGATAAGCTCCACGAGGGGCCTGATCTCGTAGTATTCGTGCTTCTGTTCCAGGCCGACGACCTTGATCCACAGGTAGTCGATCATCAGCCCGCGAAGGCCGCCGATCATTCCGGACCCGAGGAACTCGACCGGGTCGATGTCGATGGACATCTCCAGGTGCCGCTCGCGCTGGCGGATCCGGTCGATGACGTCCTGCCAGCCCATCAGGAAGGGAATCGCGACCACGATGTAAAGTATCGCGGCGACGGTTTTCACCGCGGCCGCGCCTTTTTCACGGGCAGGAAAAGACATTCGCTTCGCGCCTCTGGGGTCACTCATCTACTTGGCCACCTCCCGGTAATGGAAAATGGTGGCGGCCACCACGAAAAGAACCACGCCGAAAACACCGAACTGCCCCAGCCCCCATATCATCTGCGAACGCGGAATCATCACGTTGTCCACCATGTACTCGGTCGTGTTGTATATGGAAAAGTGGGGCAACACAACGGTGAGGCCGTTGAGAAAATAGCGGATGATCTCATTGATGAAATGAATTATGCGGCCGCTCTGCGCCTCGGTGTCCACCTGCCAGGCCAGGTGGCCGGTATAGAGCAGCCTGCCCGGCGAGAGCACCTCGACCGTGGTCTTGATGACCTCCATGGCCTGGCCGCAGAAAAAGATGAAGAAGCAGAAGAGCACCGCCACCGGGCCCGAAAGAAACGTCGACGTGCAGATCGCCACCAGCGTGATCAACGTGAAACTCAGGAAGATCATCCAGATCGACTTGAAGTAGTTGGTGATGAACGGCTTGGCCCGCGGAATCAGTTTAAGCTTCTTCATG
>JALGTY010000524.1 GCA_029821145.1 Candidatus Zipacnadia bacterium | reverse complement strand
AGACGCTGGACACGTGACCGTGTCTGAAACCAACACACGCGATGCGCAATGACATAACGGAAAGCTCCCTTCAATGTACGTCCAACTCAGGCCTTCAGCCCTCGAGCGCCACTTCTTGGACACCGAGGGATACAAGGATACCGCGAGGGCGTTGCTGGGTCAAGGTGCTGATGTAGGCAAGGGTGATCCGGGCCGGGCAGCTCACTGATGTCCGTTACGCGGCGTCTATATGGTCCGGGCGGCGTTGGCAGCTTCATAGATTGCCGCCTGCATGTGGCGCGGCTCGGCCGCATCACCGATCACCAGCGGCTCATGCCCCGCCGCACGTAGCTCCTCAGCCAGCTCAGTTACCGGCTCGCGACCGACGGCCACAACCACGCTGCCCACCTCAAACCCTTTTTCCTCGCCGTTGACAACGGCGGTGACCTGGCCATCGCCGGCCGCGACTACCTCTGCATCGGTAATAAGTTGCACTCCCAGCTCTTCCAGGGCTTCCAGCAGGAAGGTCCGCGCGCCGCCCGCAACGCCGCTGGCCATCGCCTCGCTCTGTTCAAATACGATGACTTTCTTGCCGCCTTCAGCGATTAAGTGCGCGGCGTTGGTCCCGCTCACATCGCCACCGATAACCGCCACCGGTTGCTGCAGTTCTCCTGCTGCGCCGGCCAGTACGTCACCGGCACTGAGGAACTCCCCGTCCCACTGACCGGGCAGCGAGGCAATGTCACGCGGGCGCGCTCCGGTGGCAACGATGACCGTGTCGAACTCGCCGGCCGCCACCAACTCAGCCGTAACTTCCTCGCCCAGGTGCACATCCACATCGGTATTCGCTAGCTGGTCGGTGAGATATTCGATCGGTCGCTCAAGTTCCTGCTTGCCCGGTGCAGCCGCGGCCAGCCAGAACGCCCCGCCGAGCCGCTCGCTCTTCTCGCACAGGGTCACATCATGCCCGCGCAGCGAGGCAGTCAGCGCCGCCTGCATACCGGCTGGCCCACCGCCTGCCACCAGCACTTTCTTGCGCTGTGTAGCCGGTGGCCCGGCCGGCCAGTCCGGCCAGTCGCTTTCCCGCCCGGTGTAGGGGTTGATGGCGCACTGCACCTGCCCATCGGAGAACGAGCGCTCCTGGCAGCCCTGGCCGCACAGGTAGCAGGGGATGATGTCATCCGCGCGGCCTGCTTGCAGCTTCTTGACTATTTCCGGGTCCGCCAGCGCCTGCCGGCCCATTGCGATCAGGTCACAGACGCCGTCGGCGATGGCCTGCTCGGCCAGTTCCGCCCGGTTGATATTACCCACTCCGATTACCGGCACGTTGACAACTTCCTTCACTCCCGCCGCCAGTGGCAACAGGTGCCCCGGAGCCACATAGTACGGCACCGAGGCCATGGCCGAGCCGGTTGAGACGTGAATCATCGCATACCCGTACGATTCCAGAATCGGAGCGACTTCTTGCATCTCCGGCAGGTGCATCCCCTCCTCCACATACTCTTCAGCCGACACCCGGCACCAGACCGGGAGTTCAGGCCCGCAGTACTTTCTTATCGAGCCGATAACCTCCTTGGCAAAGCGCGTGCGCCGCTGTATGTCACCGCCCCATTGGTCATCGCGGCAGTTCAGCCACGGCGACAGAAACGAATTCCCCAGATAGCCGTGGGCCATGTGCACTTCGACCCCATCCATGCCGGCTTCCTGGCAGCGCCGGGCAGCTTTCCCAAACGCCTCGATGACCTCCCAGATCTCCTCCTCGGTTATCTCTCGGGCTATCCGGCGGTCGCGGCCGGCCTGGCACTCGGAGGCCGACAGACACTCCTGCCCGATGACCTCCGGGTTGGCCTGTCGCCCGCCGTGCTGAAGCTGCAGCGCGATGCGCCCGCCGGCCTGATGCACTGCTGCCGTCAGCCGCGCCCAGCCCTCCGTCTGCTCATCCGAGTACACCCCGGGCATCGTCGGGCCGGTCAGCCCCAGCCGGTGCACCGCCGAATGTTCGATGATGTTCAGCGCCATCCCGCCCCGTGCACGGGCCACATGATAGGCGATTAGCCGTGGTGTCACCCGGTGCTGTGTATCCGCGTAGCCGCTCCCCATCGGTGCCATGACCAGACGGTTCGGCAGCTTGAGAGTCCCGACCTCGATTGGCTCCAATATATGCTCG
>JALGTY010000081.1 GCA_029821145.1 Candidatus Zipacnadia bacterium | reverse complement strand
GCATTGAGTACCAGCCAACGATGCTGGCAACGCCGTGACGATGCCCGGCGGCAGCGCGATGGCAATAGCCACATCCGCCTCGCCGAGCTCACGGGGGAGACACCGCTCCGGATCATCTAAGGTCTGGAACGCGTCGGCTGGAAGTTGGTAAGTTGTGACGGGGGCTCCCTGGCTGTGCAGATAGTCTTCTACCAGCCCGGGATAATGGCCCCCGGTATGTAATATCTGCACAGAAGGGCGTTGCATATTCGTGACTACTCACCTCGGGCTTGGAATCATATTACTCTCTGCCGCCGGGGAATGCAAATGACGACAGGCGAGACGCCTGTCGTACCGGCCCTAAGGCCGTTGTAGGGGCGCACGGCGTGCGCCCGCCGCCACAGTCCACCCGCCTCACCCGCTCTTTTGCTAGCAGGGGACAGTCCCCTCAGCGTATAAAGGCCTCTCCGCACAGGTAGCCTGTTCCAATAAGCAGTAACGTCCGGAAGCCTCTGCCCCAGGGTCATGAATAATGCGGGTCGGAGGCGTGCCGTGCATCAGCGGCGGCTGGCCAAATAGGCGCCCACGAAGTCGTCACAGTACACCTGGCGGTTCATAAGCACCTCCGCCGCAATCATGGCCTCCATCAGTTCCCGGTCGGTGGTCGGTGACATCCACAATGGCAGCATCCAGTCCGTGGGCGAGAGCCATTACCAGAAAGGTGCGGTTGAGCAGCTTGCGTTGTGTGGTGCCCTGGGAGACATTGGAGAGCCCTAGAATCGTCTTAGGGGGCGGGTCGGCGAGCGCGGAGACCATGCCGATGGCCCGGCAGACCTCCGGCGGAACGTGCTGAAGTGCGTTGACGGGCAGGATTATCGCATCAATGTAGAGGTGGTCGGTAGGGATGCCATGCTCCATGCACGCGGCGACGAGGCTGAGGGCGATCTCCATTCGGCCTTCGGCATCCCGCGGTACGCCATCAGCATCAATGCACAGGCCAACAATGGGACAATTGTGTTCGGCGGCCAGAGGCAACATCTCGGCCATTTTTTCCGGCACGCCGGTGGTTGAGTTGATCATCTTCTCGCCGGTGCAGACTTCCAGGCCCGCGCGGATTACCGCCGGTTTGGTGCTGTCCAGAGACAGGGGCGCATCGGTGACCTCGCGGATGGTCTCGAGCAGCCAGGCCATCGCGGCCTGTTCGTCTGCCGCCGCCGGCCCGACATTCACGTCCAGGACATCAGCACCGGCCTCGAGCTGGGTGCGAGCACAGTCCTGAATGACCTGCTTGTCGTGCTCGCCGATTGCCCGGCCAATCTCCTTGAACATACCATTTATTCGTTCGCCCATCGCTAGCATCTAGAGTCCTCCTCGGAACAGCGATATTGTTGGCATCACGGCCTGGTGAAGCCGCGCCGCAGCCTGTGAATTGGACAGGCAGGGATGCCTGTCCTGCCCACGGCCGCGGGCGCACGCCGTGCGCCCCTACGTAATTGGGCGCAATCAATTGCGCCCCTACAACAGCAACGGCATGGACAGGCAACCTTCGGCAAGCTCAGGTCAGGTGGATGCCTGTCCTCCAGGATGGATTATTGGAGGCGAGTTGCCACCTGCTGCCTTGCCTGTCCGCTCTTCCAGAGCCACAATGTGAGTAATTACGATAGGTCGTCTACCAACCATCTGGTATGCTTCAATGCCTCGGGATGCCAGAAGATGAGCATGTCAGTTCCAGCGAGCAGGAATAGCTCGGCAGTCGCCGCTTCCCACAGTATCCCGCGTCGCTCAAGGGATCCCCAAGCGGGTTCCTCCATCCACGCTTCTTTGGTCTTCCATGCCTCGGAGCCGACAATGGACACCATCGGCATCCCCAGCATTGTGTCGCCGGTGAGTGCCGCCAGACGGGTCCGTTCCAGAATCGAGTAGGCATATTCCACACCATAGCCCACAGCTCCGGTCACCTGGTACATGACGATCCGGTCTCCAGGCACGCCCTGTTCGGTAAGCAGGATATTAACCTGCTTCTGAATGCTGATATCAAGCGGAGCCTCACCGATGACCAAATGCCCGTCGGCGAGTGCGGAGGCGGCGATGGTCCTGTAGTTGTTTTCCTCCGCCGTGCCCAGCAGGCAGCGCTCGCCGGCGGCGGCCTGACTGCACACCGGGATGACCTCGTTATCCTTGTCATAGTCCCCGCAGCCCCAGATAATCAAAGGCACGCCTACGGCATCGAGTACCTTTCGGACGGTTTCAGCGCACTCATCCGGCGGCGCATCCCGTCCGAGTGGATCAGCGCCTACCAGCTTCAGGCAGATGAGGTCGGCGTCGAACTCCTCGACACACTTGGCAGCCCAGGCCGCCGGGTCGCCAAGCACGTCTCCGAAGGGCGCTGCGAGTGGTTCAGGCCATCCCTCCGGCTCCGTATCCAGCACTTCCATAGCCAAGGCGGGAGGGTTCGGTGCCTCGCCCTCGAAGCCGAGAAATGGGAGTGTGGCTGCGCCGCCGAGTGTAACGGTACTGGTGCGCGTACCACCATCTTCGGAGGTAGCGCCCAGGACCACTGTACTTACGGTATCTGACCACTGTTCAATGGGAAGCTCTAGTTCCATACTTTGCCACCTACCTATGTTTTAACCCACACTATTCGTGAGCGAAATAATATGGTCAGGAGAATCGGACTGACAAGCCGTTCATGGATCCATAAAGTTGTTCTTGCTCAGCGGCACAAAGCAACACACTGTGACATTCAACGACCTCGGGCTGCCCTTCGACGTTGCTCAGGGCCGTGAGCCTGTCGAACGGGAAGCTGAGAACCGACCCACGCCTCTGGCGTGGGTACCCCGCGTTCTCCCCTGAGCTTTCTACAAAGCAGAAAGCTCAGGCCGAGCTACGCGTTGGTGAATGATTCGTGTTGGAACTGCTGTCCCCGGCCCGACTTTGCCCTCCTGAAACGACCGAAGGGAACCGCTCCAGGTCGGTGTGGGGAAGCATCTGTGCAGCTACGAATTCCTCCATGAAGTGGGAGGACGTACTGAGATCTATGTATGTCGTGGCCCGTGCGAGACGGCTGACCTCCTCGCGAGCCTCGGAAGAAAGCAGCGTTATGTACGCGCCTACAAGGGCCGTGTTGCCCGCCACTGTTATGCGCTCAGCGGGCAGGTCGGGCAGCAGGCCGATTTCAACCGCCGTTCTCACGTCGAGATGGCTGCCGAAGGCCCCGGCCAGGTAGAGACGATCAATCTGCGCGATGTCCAACCCCAGCTCCTCCAACAGAGTGCTGACAGCCGCAAATACGGCGGCCTTGGCCCTGATAAGGTTGTCAATCTCGCCCTGGCGCAGAACGAGATCCTTGTCAGTAGCGGTGTCATCTTCCCATAGGAGCACAAACTGCGGCTCGCCATTCACCTCGCGCATCCGTGCCGATGGAAAATCGGTGACCAGATTCCCGGCGCGGTCAATAACACCGGCGTCAAGCAGACTGGCCAAGGTCTCCACAAGTCCGTTGCCACAGAGTCCGATGGGCGGGTGGTCGCCGATGGTTCGCACGGTAGTGCGGTCCTGGTCGGTATCGTAGGCTAGGGACTCGATGGCGCCGGGCCGTGCCGGCAGACCGCACTCAATTCCCACGCCCTCAAATGCTGGTCCGGCCGAGCAGGAACAGCACACCATCCAGTCTTTGCTCCCGATGACTATCTCGCCGTTAGTGCCTACATCAATCAGAAGCGTCAAGCTGTCGGCCTCGAATAGCCCGGTGGCAAGGATGCCGCCAGTGATGTCCCCGCCGACGTAGCCATTGATGGCGGGCAGACAGAGAACGACGGCCTCCGGATGGACCTGCAGCCCCATGCTGCCGCCCGAGATCACCGGCGGCAAGCCCACTGGTGCGATATGCGGTGCCCGGCGAATCGCGTCGGCGGGAATGCCGAGCCGGAAACTGATCATAGTCGCGTTGCCGGCGCAGGACACGGCAATGATTTGGTCCTGACTTGCGCCCGCTTCCTGCAGCAGTTCCTCAATCAGACCATTGACGGTGGAGGTGACGGCATCCTGCAATTGTTCTGCGCCATGCTCGTGCTCCTGTACCCAGATGATGCGTGAGATGACATCCTCACCATAGCGCACCTGCGCGTTCACCTGAGCGGCCCCTGCCAGGACGCGGCCGGTACGGAGTTGTACCAGCTCGGCCTTGACATTACTGGTGCCGATATCCACCGCGAGACCGAGTGCTTCTTCCTGCTCAGGCTGCCCTAATGCGATAAGCCGGTGGTGGCAGCCCTCGTCCACCAAGGTTGCAGATACCGAGAAGTCGAGCGCCCGCAACTGTGGCGGCATCTGGCGCAGCACGTCAAGGCCGGCAGCTATGTTTCGGTGTCCGTAGCCCGCCTCCTTGAGGCCGGCGAGCAGGCGCTCCCAGTCCGGGGTAGGATCGTCGAAGGATGGCGGGCTGAGTTGGACTGAGATTCTCTCGCCCAAGGGAAAACCGGTACGGCCGGGCCGCAGGAATGCCGCCGCCGCAGGTCCCATGTATCCAGTGATGCGCTCATCGGGTGGGCATAAGCGTGTTGCGGGCGGAACGTGGACCACCAAGTCCCCGGCCGCCGCGGTCTGGCACGCCAGAACCTCCTGCGGAGTGGCAATCTCCTCTTCCAGCCCGGAGCGATTCAAGAAACGGACCCGCCCGCTTTGTACCTGTACCCGACATGAACCGCAGGTTCCCTGACCGCCGCACTCGCTAAGCAGTGGGAGCCCGGCAGCCAGCGCCAAGTCCAACAGCAACTCGCCTGCTTGCCCCTCGACGACAATGCCCTCTGGTTCGAAGACCACTCGAACTTGCTTCACTTGTGATTACTCACCTTGTTGGTCTGCAAAGGAAATGCACATGCAAAGACGCCTGACCTCCAGGTTTTGTTGCAGTGGTACGGCCCTTCTTGCTAGTCTCCCTGGACGACAGGCTTCCTAGCCTGTCGAGGCTGGGACAGCCAACCTTCGACAAGCTCAGGTCAGGCGGATGGCTTTGGACAGGCAAGACGCCTGTCCTACCCACGGCTGAGGGCGCACGCGGTGCGCGCCTACGTAATTGGGCGCAATCAATTGCGCCCCTACAACAGCAACGGCATGGACAGGCAAGGACGCCTGTCCTCCAGGATAAGCTTTTGGGGGCGAGTCGCCACCTGCTGCCCTGCCTGTGCGCTCTTCTAACGCCCCAAGCTGAGCAGTTACCTTCACTTGGCAGCCCAGCCCTGCTCGCGGAAGAATTGGGCAAGCGCAGAGGACTCTTTGGGGCCGACTTTGATCTCCCAGCCGGACTCTTCCTCCAGTTTGCCCTGGAGCACGGCAACGCCGCCGGGCAGAACCAAGGTCTTGTGGGAGACTTTGTCAGCCAGGTCGAATTTCTCTATGTGCTCGGCGATGACTTCAGCGGTCAAGTCGCCGGCCGCCCACGCAGTCAACACTGAAGTACCGTTAGTGTCAACGGCCAATATGTGGGCGGGTACCTTGCTGCTCATAATGTCTCCCTCGACGAGATAGTAGGTCAGCGAGAAGTTGGTCGTAGTCAGCACCGGTGAGTCCTCGTCGGGCTCGCCCACGGGATATATTCCCGGCTCAACCTGGATCGGCTTCTGGGGATCGGTGTAGATGTTCATGCGTGCCGTAACCAGGGGCAGAAGGTACTCATCATCAGCCACATCTACAACTACAACTCCCGCGTACTTTGCGATGGCAGAGCACGCCTGCAGCATCTGCTGGGTCGGATCGGCGGCCGAGCAGGCTACGAGAGTAGGAAAGCTCAAGGGCTTGAACTTCTTGTTGAGGGCCATTCGGCGGATGATGGTCTGGTCACTTTGAATTCGTTCGATCTCCTGCGCGCCGGTATCCAGCAGCAGTTGGTCCGAGTCGGCTCCGGCGGCAGTCTCGCTCAAGGGTACAAGGCTTTCAAGGCTATCCGCGCGCAGGACCAACGGGCAATTGTACTCTTTGGCCAGCGGGAGCATTGCGTCTATATTGTCCGTCGTCGCGCCGCACAGCAGTGGCCGACCGTCCGCACAGACCTCGAGGGCATCCTTCATCGCCGCCGGGTCGGTGCTCATCAGCACCAGTGGCAAGCTGCTGTGCTCGCCGGCCAGGCGCGCGCCCTCTACCAGGCGCCCGTCTCCGCCATCCTGCAAGGCAATGAGATCCACCCCCAGCATGAAGCCGACGCGGTCGTAGCGTGCCCCTTCGAGCTTCTCGATCCGTTGTTGGATCTGCTCATCAGGAAGCGAGGTATCTACGGTGACAGCGAGGCCGCAGGGATTGTGGAATCTTTCGTCATGACGGAAGAACACCGTCTCGCCGCCGATTTTGAGTTGATGCTCTCCCAGGCCTACCGTGACAGTAGCCATCGGCGGGGCCGCTGAGTCCTCGAGTTGTTGCTTGGCCTCGTCAGTAACGTGCGGACATTCGTCCAATGCGGCTTGCTTTTGCGCCAATTTCATGGCGAATGCGAGGCATGTGGCCACTCCACAGTCCCCACAGTTGGTCTTGGGAAGAAACTTATAAATTTCCACTGCGGTCAGAGCCAATTTCAGTCATCCTCCTTGACTAAACTCAGAAGAGCGGATCCATGGACAATGCCGGGTGCTTGCGCTTTTCCAGGAAGGCCAGCAGTTCATCTAAGGTGGTGGCGTCTTCCTCAGTCGCAATCTGGCCCGGCAGTTCCGGCATTTCCAACGTCTCGGCCCGATCGCGTAGCCCCTCAGTCAGGTCTTCTCTTAGCTCCTTGGTCATCCACACCAAGCGCGGCAGGCCGCCGTCGGCGGAGATGAACTTGGGGCTAATGACATAACGGCGTCCTACGCCAAGGAAGCCGGGGGTGACGTGCCCGCCGCCGACGCTACCTGCCAGGGTACTGAAGGTGATTCCCAGCGGCGTCATCCCGGTGTATTCGCGATTGACGATCATGAAGCCGTTAGCTTCCGGCAGCACGGCCATAATACACTCAAAGCATCCGCAGGAGGTCATCGGGGCGTCCATCAAGGAGTAGAGACATACGCGCTCGACGCTGCGGTGGGAATTGTCGTACACGAATTGGTTGACGCTCTCCCATTCGCCTTTGACCGGATCAATGCAACGCCCCTTCTCAACGGGCTGGTTGGGCCCGTGTGGGTTCATCTGGAACGCCGCTCGTCCATCGAGCCAGTTGTAGGCCCCGCAAAGTCCCAGGCGTTCGGGACTGATGACGCATACGTGGTTTGGAGCGTAGGACTGACACAAGGTGCAGGAATAGAACAGGTCCACACTCTCATCAGTCATTCCGGCGATGCGCTCGTCACGCTCCAGGTACGCCGGGCGGGCCAACTCTTGTAGCTGCTTCGCCTTTTCGTCCACGCTGGTCACTGTAACCTGGGCCTTGTCCACGATTGCGCCGAACTCGTTCTTAAGATGAGCAATAATCACTTCCCCGAAATGTTGCAAGCGCCAGCCGGCCTTAAAGGCCTGCTTGGAGACGCGGAGCCAGGCCATGTCGCGCTGCCCCATGTGAAAGACGCCCATAGCATGATTGATGGCGGTGTGAGTTTGGCGTTCGAGGATCGGCTCGAAATCCTTCTCCATCTTGCGGCCTGCCACTTCAATCAGCAGGCTCAAAGGCAGCGCTCCGCCTTCCTCACAGGTTTCGAGGTCCGGCCCGTTCACCTCAACCTTGCCGTCCTCGATTTCGTCGCCGTCAATCATGTGCAGGTATTCGACGGCGGTAGAGAACTTGCTACCGAACTCAACCTGCATATCCTCGCGGCGTATGATCTCGCCCTCAAAGGCTGCAGCTACCGGCACCGGCACGTTCACTTCGCGGACGGTTACCTTGACGCCGCGGACATCAATGCAGGTCTGCACGATGCGGTCGTGATCCAGTTCGCGGACCAGCTCTTCGTAGGTACACACGCCGGTGGGACGAATCTCAGGTATCTCTGTATCTGCGATCACGGGGAAGCCCATAGTGATTGCCCCGGCGCCGCTGGCGAATTTCAAATCATCTATCGTGCCCAGACCCAGCCCAAAGGCAAAGATGTGGCCTCGCGTATAATCGAGGCAGCCCTTCCAGTCGCCCTTCTGAATGCCGCCAAAGGTCAGCGCGCCGCGAATAGCCCAATTCGCCGCGTAGATTAATGAGTCAGTGTCCGGCCCCAGTGGCACGATGTATATGTCCCAGCCACTAGCCGGGTCCTCTATGATAGCATCGGTCAAGACGTCTGCCTCAAGCAACTGATCGCGCATGGTCTGACCTTCGTGGTTGCCGATGAGAAAGGTGAGGATGCTACGCTTTTGCAGCTCACGGATAATATATTCCGCTGTTTCCACGTCAGGAGCGGCTCCGATGGCCGCTGCAAAGCCCGGCATGCGGCCGTCCACGAGCTGAATGCCGAGAGTGCGCAGGATAGTATCGGAGATGAAGCCGTGCCATCCGTCCTCCGGCGCGGTGCCGTCCAGATAGTCGAGGGCTTTGAGGATCTCCTGAGACAGAAATGTAGCAATGCCTGCATCGAGGGTTCCGGAAAGGTAGGGAAGCCAGACTGCCTCGTCCGGCTCGGGCCCAAGAAGCCCCTGGGCGTAGTCGAGCACCTCTCTCATTTCCCCCAGGGTCTCGACTTCGGCGCCAAGCAGAGCACAGGCCATCGGCAGGTAAAAGGCAGTTTCCGGGAAGGCCACTTGCTGGTCTTCGCCGTGCTCCTCGAGGGCGGCCTTCAGGCGCGCATCAGCCCGGCTTACTGCGTCGTGGGATCCTCTTATCGCTGCTGCTGCAACTATCTTGGACATCTGAATGAAACCTCCTTGCGGCTGCCAACTGTTTCACGGCTTCGGCCCTGTAGGGGGCGGTCCGACCAGTCTATTGCTTTCCGTCACTGGAGCGTGACAATGACAAGGCCGGCTGCGGGGCCTGTTGAAGTTCGTGGAGTGCTGCGGCCAACTCCTCCGCTGTAACCAATCGCCCTTGGGCGGCCGCCTCCTCGGGGTCCATCAGCACCAGCGCCCCGGTCGGGCAAGCCTCAACGCAAGCCGGTAGCAGGCCTTGACTGGTGCGCTCAGGACACATGTCACACTTGATTATGGTCTTGGCTTCCTCGTCCCGGCTTCTCGAGATAACTCCGAATTCGCCAAGCGGACAGACTTTAGTGCAGACCTTGCACGCGATACAAAGCTCGGGGTCAACAGTCACGACGCCATCGCTATCGCGCTTTTGCATGGCGTCTGTGGGACATTTTTCCACGCAGGGCGGGTCATCGCAGTGGCGGCACTGGACCGCAACCGGCGTGTTGCCTACTAACAGTACAGCGATGCGCGGCTGGGCAGCCGGCTCTTGCTGCACGGCCTCGAAGAGAGTGTTCGCGCCAGAGTGGGCCAGCGCACAGGCGATCTGACAACTGTGACAGCCCACACATTTCTCGATGTCTATTGCGATGACTTGCTTCACCGATAATCTCCCAGGCCGCATTATTCGTGAACAAAGTGATATGTCGAGCAAAATCAGACGGACAGACCGTTTGTAGGCGCATGCAGCTGTTTTCGCTCAGCCCCTAAGGTGACGCACTGTGATAGCTTGAACGACCTCGGGCTGGAAGCTGAGAATGCTTACGCATTCTCACCTGCCCTTCGACAAGCTCAGGGCAGGCCGAGCTACGCGTTGGTGAATAATCTCGGCTAGTCACTGGCAACGGCGACGGGTTGAGCATACATCATCGGCTCGAGGCGCAGGGCCTTGCGTTTGCGGTCCATGTGTTCGATTATCATGTGAGCTGCCTTGATCGGATCGGCCTCGAAGTCAAAGCGTGCGCCGACCATCTGCTCAAGCTCGTCGGTCACCAGATTATGCAGCTCCGGTGCCCCCAGCACATTCTGCGGCGTTCCAAACACCGTGTAAACCCCCGAGGCGACCACATAGTACCCAATTGACATGGCCTTTTCGGACATCCATTCCGGTGCAGCGCCGGCTACCGGCAGATCGGAGATGTCCTCGCCCAAGCCACCCTCAGCCACCAAGTTGGCGCAGGCTACGAGAATGCGACTGTTGTCCACACATGAGCCAACATGCAAGACCGGCGGCATTCCGATCGCCACGCAGACCTCGCTGAGCCCCTCGCCTGCCAGTTCCAGAGCTGCCTCGGGTCGCAGCAAGCCGGCGCGAGCATCGGCCAGCGCCGAACAGCCGGTGACCAGCACCAGCACATCATTCTTGATCAGCTCCTTGGCCATTTCTACGTGTCCATAGCCTTGGGGGATTTCCGGGTTCTCGCACCCGACTACCCCGGCAACCCCGCGAATCCGGCCTTCGATAATGGCATTGTTCAATGGCCGGTAAGAGGGGCGGAAGCGGCCTCCGAGCAAAGTATTGACATATTCGGCGGTAAAGCCAGCAATCAGGTCCATTGTTTCGTCGGGGATTTGGACGCGCTGACCATCGCGGTTGGCAAAATTCTCCACGCCGACGGAGACGATTTCTTTGGCTATTTCGAGGGCCCGGTCCTCATGGAATTCCATGTGCTCCACTCCGGGCATCTTGGCCTTAGGAGAAGTAGTCAGCAACTTAGTGTGGAAGCGCTCCGACAGGTCCGCCAGCCCCGGCATGATGCACTGTACGTCCACGACCATGGCATCAACTGCGCCGGTCATGATGGCGAGCTCCTGATGGAGGAACGAGCCGGCGGAGGGAACGCCTTCGCGCATCAGCAGTTCGTTAGCGGTGCAGCACTGGCCGGCCAGATTTATGCCTGCCGCGCCCAGTTCTTCGGCTCGCTTGAGCAGTTCCGGATCGCGGGCGGCCTCGACTATCATCTCCGAAAGCGCCGGCTCGTGACCGTGCACTACTATATTGACCTGGTCCTGCTCCAATACACCGAGGTTGGTCTTTGAGCGAATCGGTTCCGGGGAGCCGAACAGAATATCCTGCAGGTCGGTTGCAATCATCGAACCACCCCAGCCGTCTGCCAGAGCGGCGCGGAGGCCCTGCTTGAGAATGTTCTTGTAGTCGGCATCTACGCCCATGTGAGTCTGGTGCATTATCTGGACAATTTCACGGTCCACGCCTCGGGGCATAATGCCCTGCTCGCGCCAGAGCTCAATCCTCGCCTCCGGGGCCCGAAGAGCGAACTGTACTTCGCCCTCCTGCTGACCGAACTCGGACAGGGCCTTCAGAGCCACTGCCTCGGCGATCTCGTTGACTGACTTGCCTTCTGTGTCGAGGCCATATTCCTCTGCAATTACCATCAGCTTGTCTGTGCCGCGGATTTCGTAGCCACTGTCGGGATTGCGAGCGGCCTCAAGCAGGACAGTGGCGACGTCACGTCCATGGTCAGAATGTGCCGCCGCGCCGGCTGCTATCATACGCACCACATTGCGGGCGGCGATAGCATTTGCGTCCACCCCGCAGACGCCCTGCTGCGGCCCTTCGCCGAACGGATCAATGCGGCATGGGCCCATGTGACAAATACGGCAGCAGATACCCAGTTGGCCGAAGCCGCACTGCGGCTGCATTGCTTCATAGCGGTCCCAGGCAAGGCCGATGTCGTCCTCCTGTGCCCGGTTGATCATTTCCTGCGCGGCTTTGTCAACAGAACGCTCACTTGCATCTATCATTTGCCTATCCCTCTGTGCATTGATGCGGCGCGTGATTCCGGATCACCAACAGCCAACAAGAAACGGCACGCCCTGGTCAGGACGAGCCGTCTTCCAACATACGCTGGACGGAGCGTGCTAGCTGTGTCCAGCACGCCTTCAACTCTGAGTCCCACGAATAACGCGTCCCCCAACGCTTGTCCTGGGGCACAGTCTCGTTCAAATCAGCCAACAGTAACACTATACCTGCAAACTCCTGCTATTTCACACCGGTGCCCCGGCCGAACTCCGGGCCGAGGCCGGTTTGTAATACGCAATGGTCATATTATGGGGCGAATGTCAAGAGAAGATGTTGCGCCAAATATCCAGCATATGCCCCAAAAAAAGCCGGAGGCTCGAATCTCGCTCCGACGCACCATATCATAATTCATCTGTTGCTGTAAAACGTCGGGCACTTTTCGAGACTCTCTAGCTCGATCATGTAGTATATGACTCTGTCAGAAGGTTGTCAAGCGTCGCTTGGATTGGGGTGCGAGTTTGAATTGTCGGCACGTTCCGTCCGCGCGCTTCGCGCGGACGCGACAGGCAAGGATGCCTGTCGTCCAGGATGGGTGTTTCGTTGCGCGAGCCACGGCTTCCAGCGTAACAACCAGGGCGGCAGCAGTTCTTCCTACTGCCGACAATCTAAACTCGCACCCTTGGATTGGGGCAGCATCCAAAATCGTGATGATATCGCACAGACTGAAGCGGCGGGCGGCCGCTCCGAAAGGCAACGGCAACCCTCACCCCCTGCCCCTCTCCCGAAACGGGAGAGGGGGGAACGGCAACGGCCGGCGGGGCACCCTTCGGCAG
>JALGTY010000523.1 GCA_029821145.1 Candidatus Zipacnadia bacterium | reverse complement strand
CCCCCTTCCCACACCCGCGCTTTGCGCGGGTACCCGAAGGGGGAATCAAAGGGGGATAGGTAGGAAAGGGGGACGCAAAGGGAGATAGGATGGTGGGTATGGATAACTCAGATATCGTTCTTGGTCATCACTCTCGGGAAAAGCGCCAACTGGCTTACGAAATGCGGCGCAAGATGACAACTGCCGAGGTGCTGCTGTGGGAAAGATTACGGGCCAACCGGCTGCAGGGCCTCCATTTCCGACGTCAGCAAGTAATTGATGGCTTTATTGTGGATTTTTACTGCCATGCCAAGGGTCTGGTTGTGGAAGTAGACGGAGGCGTTCACGAAACTCAGGCCGATTATGATGCCGAGCGCGATAGAATCCTGGCTGCACGACAGTTACAGGTTCTGCATTTTTCTAATGAACGTATCGTCAATGAAATTGAAGGCGTCTTAGAACAGATCCGCGCTGCAGCGGACGTAGGTCCTTCCTAACCCCCTAACCCCCTTCCCACACCCGCGCTTTGCGCGGGTACCCGAAGGGGGAATCAAAGGGGGATAGGAAAAAACATCAAGGGGCATCCCGGTGGGGTGCCCCTTTTATTGTGGGTCCATTCTTGGCGGTCCAGCGGCTATTGCTCCAGCTTGCGGCGCACGGCATTGGTCACCCGCGCCGGCAGCGCCCAGAGGTCTATGAAGCCCTCCGCCTTGCTGGCATCGAAGCTATCAGCCTCGCCGTAGCTGGCCAGGCCGAAGTCATACAGCGAATATGGCGAGGTACGAGCGACCGCCTCGGCAGTGCCCTTGTACAGCTTCACCGTCACCTCGCCGCTGACCGTCTTTTGCGTCTCGGCCATGAAGGCGTCAATGGCCTCCCGCAGCGGCGTGAACCACAGCCCGTAATAGACCAGCTCGGCATAGCGCAGCTCCAGGTACGGCTTGAAGTGCATCGTCTCGCGGTCGAGCACGAGGCTTTCGAGGTCCTTATGGGCCGCGAGTAGGATCGTAGCCGCCGGCGTCTCGTAAAGCTCGCGGCTCTTGATGCCGACGAGACGGTTCTCCATCATGTTGACGCGGCCGACACCATTGGCCCCGCCGATCTGATTGAGGGTGCTGACCAGTTGCGGTCCGGGCATCTGTTTGCCGTCGAGAGCCACCGGCGCTCCCCGCTCGAAGGCAATCTTGACATAGGTCGGCTGATCCGGGGCCTCCAGCGGACTGACGGTCCACTCCCAGGCGTCCTCAGGCGCTTCCAAGGCCGGATTCTCTATAATATCGCCGCACTCAATCGAGCGGCCCCAGAGGTTGGTATCGGTGGAATACGGACTTGCCTTGCCTACCGGCACCGGGATACCGTGCTCTTCCGCGTAATCAATCTCCTCTTCGCGGCTCATGCCCCACTCGCGAGCGGGCGCAATGCACTTCAGCTCCGGCGCCAGGGCCTGGTAGGTGGTCTCGAAGCGCACCTGGTCATTGCCCTTGCCGGTGCAGCCGTGAGCGACGTAGGTTGCACCCTGCTCCTGAGCGATGCGCACCTGGTGCTGGGCCAGCAGCGGACGTGCGAGAGCGGTGAAGGCCACATACTTGCCCTCATACATCAGATTGGCCGCCAGCGCCGGCAGAATGTAATCGTCGTAGAACTCGTCCACAGCATCAACCACTAGCGCTTCGACGGCGCCGACCTGCTCGCCCTTTTTGCGGATGCCCTCGTAGTCCTGCTCCTCACCGACATCCACGGCAACAGCAATGACATCAACGTCGTAATTCTCGGCGATCCAG
Organism: Candidatus Zipacnadia bacterium; assembly: GCA_029821145.1. Classification (GTDB taxonomy): domain Bacteria; phylum Armatimonadota; class Zipacnadia; order Zipacnadales; family UBA11051; genus UBA11051. Next base: position 392 of record JALGTY010000523.1, on the reverse strand, counting down.
CGTATTGCCACAGAGGTGTCAAGCCCGCCGGAATACGCCAAGACGCACAATTCCTTTGCCATCTTCATCGTCTCCTTTGTTGCTGCAATTGCGTGCGGCATTATAGCCGATGCGGAGATAGCTTGACAAACCGCTGCAGTCAGAGGGTGGGTGTGTACGAATCGCCGGCAGGACAGGAGCATCTTGAAAAACATGGAGGACAGCCATCCTTGGCTGTCCAAGTCTCGACAGGCAGGGATGCCTGTCGTCCAGGACGGCGCTGTGCGGGTACCCAGGGGTACCCACTCCCAAGGAGTGGGTCGGCCGTGGGTGAGGGCGCAGTTCATTGCGCCCATTCAGCGCCGGCCTCGAGGGCGTGATAAATCACGCCCCTACGAACGATCTTGACATGC
>JALGTY010000522.1 GCA_029821145.1 Candidatus Zipacnadia bacterium | reverse complement strand
ACGCCAATCGCCACACCAGCCAGTGCGCAGCAGAGCCCAAGCATTGCGATCCTGAGCACCATGTGCGTTCTCTCTGGCAGATCGCTCATCAACAACACTCCTACTCCTGCCTCAAAGCCGAAATCACAGTGCCACGTACTGCGCTGTGCACCGCGGTCGCGCAACTTACTAGCCCAAATAGTAGTATACCCACTAGGACGCCGATTAGAACCTGCCAGTTCATTTGCGACTCGGCGGAGGCCAGGTGGGGGGCGACCGCGACCAGGGCTGAGACAGTGCCGCAGGCCAGGCCGGCTACCAGCAAGCCACCGTTTTCGATCAGAAGCAGGCGAGCGACCCTGGGTCGGTAGAAGCCGGTTGCCAGCATCAGTGCCAGCTCGCGACGGCGTTCGAAAGTACTGCGCAGGAGCACCGTGACCAGGCCAACCGTACCCAGGAGCAGTCCCAGGCTACCGAGGGCCAGGAACATCGCCAGATAGGTGTTCTGCACCTGCATGAATTCGTTGAGCACTTCGCGCGTGGTGCGCACTTGCAGGCCCATGTCGCCGAGGTGCTTGCGCAGTATCTGTGCCACCTGTTCCTCGCGGCCTTCAGGCGTATCAATCAGGAAATAGCTGGGGGAGGTGATCGCAGGGAAGAGGCTGCGGAAGTTCTTCTCGGATACCAGTAACTCCCGCTGAAAGATGCTGCCGGGGAGGAGGCCTACGAAGCGCATCCTGACCGGCTCTCCGTCGGCGTCGGGCATCTCATAGGTCTGCCCCAGACCCGAATGTAGCGTCCACTGAACGCTGGCGGTGTCGCCCAAAGCCGGAATCTCTCCGTCATCCGAGCGCTCTTTCAGCAATGGCCATGCATGGATGCGGCCGCTCCGTGTAATCGCGGAAAATCCCCCTCGCTCAATCATCGCGTCTGCAATACCCAGCACTCGCGGGTAGGTGGGTTTGGCGATGTTGAGGCAACTGATGTCCTCTCCCGGGCTGGCAAGGAAAGAAACAACTTCCACGTCTTCAAGTACTGACTCATCCTCTGGCGTGAAGCCCAGGTTGGCACGTCCGGCCGGGCTGCCCAGGTCAAAACTGAGCGGCACCGAAGACGTCGCCAGCAGGGAGAACCCGCCGGTGCCCGAATACCTGCGCGTGACGTCCATGCGGGCATAGTCGCGCGTGTTGGCAGCCACGGCCACGATGATGAAAGTGGCGCTCGCCAGCAGACCGATTACCAGCAGGCTGCGGCTGCTGCTGGCTGCTGCGTTTCGCAGCGATAGTCGCAATAGCGAACGGCTGGCCGGCGTTATGCGCACGGCCCGTGCCAGGATAAGATGGAATGTTACCAGTGCGGCCAGAAGCAACGCAGCACCGATCGCGAAAAAGGCCGCCTGAGAGGGTATCGCATCTGTCCAGATCGAAAGGAGGCCCAGGGCTCCCGCGACCGTGAGCAGTGCGATCAGAGAGACTGTCGCAAGCCTCTGCCGCGGACGCGCCGGAGAGACGGCCATGGCCTGCTGGCCTGCAAGCAGATCCAATACCTGCAGCCGCCCCAGCCGACGGGTGCTCCACGCCACCGTGAGAAGTCCTATCGCCAGGCCCGAAGCCGCACCCACCAGCAGGCTGTCGGCAGTGACATGCAGCCACAGGGAGCTAGTAGTCCCCAGCGCGCCACTCCACCAGTTGCCCAGGGCGCTGATGATGCCCGCCGCGTAAAGCAGACCGGCTGGGACGCCTACGAGTGTCCCCAGCACTGTCAGCACTGCTCCCTCTGCAAAGAGCGCCCGACCAACGAGCTTTGGCGGCGTGCCGGTCGCCAGCATAATGCCGGCCTCCGAAGCGCGTCTGTCAATTGAGAGCCGCAAGAGCATTCCGCCCAGCCCCGCTCCCGATAACACCAGGAACATGCTCAGTCCCAGGAATAGCTGGCCGAAATCCGAGGTGCCACGGGAGGCCTCCAGCGCCAACTCGCGCACCGGACGGAACGCCAGCCCCGACTGCCCCGGCCTGATACGCCGTAGCAGGGCGGCTGTGAAAGCCTCTTGCAGCGCCGGGAGACTGGTTCCCGCAGGCGGTGCGATGCGCACTGATGTCACCCAGTCGGCACTTTCGCCTTCCGGCCCGCTTTGCCACATCGCCTGCACCGTGTCCAGGCTGACGAAGGCCTTCGGCG
>JALGTY010000521.1 GCA_029821145.1 Candidatus Zipacnadia bacterium | reverse complement strand
GTGCTTGCCGGCCTGCGCTGCGGCAACGCCCTCCTCAACATGCAGATTACTGGGAGTGCAGATCGAGAGAAGCTGCACTCGCTCGTCTTCGAGAAATTTTTCATAGTCGGTGTAGATAGCGGCATCCGGAGCGCCGCAGTTCTCGGCCGCCGCCCGCGCCGACTCTGCCTTGCGTGAGGATACCGCGACTACCTCACAATGTGGATTGGCCATGTACGCGTTGAGATGCTCGCCGGCCACCCACCCGGCACCATGTATTCCCACGCCAATCTTGTCTGACATGTTCTCTGCACCTCCATCATATATGGTTGCGTCACTGCGAATTATCTGCCCTAAGGTAACTGCTCAGCTTCGGGTGTTAAAAGAGCGGACAGGCAAGGCGGCAGGTGGCGACTCGCCCCCAAAACCTTATCCTGGAGGACAGGCATCCACCTGACCTGAGCTTGCCGAAGGTTGCCTGTCCATGCCGTTGTTGTTCCAAGAGGCCTCGACAGGCTAGGAAGCCTGTCGTCCAGGAAGGCTAGCAAAAAGGGCCGTGCCACTCTAACAAACCTGGAGGACAGGCGTCCTTGCATGTGCATTTCCTTTGCAGGCCACAAGGTGAGCAATTACGCCCTAAGTAAGTAATACTTCTTCGTGTCAGCCCATATTCCTGCAGGCGGAATCTGCAAGTGCTGTGTCAGTCGGCCAATTCCTGCCTGATGGCCTCGCGCAGCTCCGGCTTGTGACGGAGCGTGGAGTAAAGATAGATCATGATGTCGCGCGCCCCGGCGTGGCTGATCAGACGCAGCTCGCGGCGGAAGCGCTCCGGGCTCTTGGCCCATTTCAGATAAGCCGTATCCGCCATCGGCGCGGCCCGCATGTACTCGATGTGATCGTCGGCCAGCTCGACATTGCGCTTGGCCGATTCATAGACTTGCTCCAGCGACCATCCGCCACCGCGCGCGGGGTCCTTGCCGTGGGCTGAGGCGCGGAAGGACAGGTACTTCAGCGGGAATTCGTTGGCCCAGGTCGGATGGCAGTAGCCATGCAGCAGCAGCTTCGGGTCGAACTCGTCCAGCAGCTTGCGCACCTCCCAGGTAAAGCTGACGATGGCTTGCTTGGACATCTGGGCGCGGGCCGCGGCTTCGCTCAAATCGGGGTGCGCCTTGCAGTATTCGGCAAGTTTCTCCTGGCTGTAAGGACACACGCAGTAGCGGTCGTTCTTGTAGCGGATGTAGTCGAAGCTGATGCCGTCAATGTCGTAGTTTTCGCACATTTCGCGGATCAAGGCCAGTTCATACTCGCGCACTTCAGGCCGGTCCGGGCAGCCGAATACGCCATGCTGGTGCTTGGTCAGGTCCGGCCCGTCGCCGGGGTTCCAGTCGGCATATTCGGGATGCTCGCGGATGAACTTGCTGGGATTGGCGCCGCTACCCTCGGCGAATGTGCAGAACTGCACCAGAAGCTGTAGGCCCTGATCGTGGCAGGCCTTGACGGCCAGTGCCAGTGGGTCAATGTCCTCAAAGCCGGCTGGTTTTTCGCCGACCTTTGTATTGTAATACTGGTAGCCGTTGGGCGGCTTGGCATTGTACAGCACCGCGTCGAAATTCATCTCCTTGGCCATTTGGGCCATCTGGACAGCGTCCGCTTCGCTTCTGATTGCACCCGGGCCGTGCACATTCATCGCGGTCCACTCAAACTGCGACTTGGGCAGCGTGTCGGCGAATTTGGCAAATCCGGACTGGTTCTTGATTGTGGCGACAAGGTCGGGCTCATCGTAAGTGGCCATATCCGTTTTCACCTCTGCGTAATAGGTCCCATCGGTCAGGTCAGCGGTGGGAAAGCTGGCTCGCATAGTGGTCACATCATCCGCGCTCTCCATGTCAGCGATCTTGTCGGGCGCGACTCTCTGGTCGCCGTGAACCAGAGCGAATTCGAGGGCTACTTCACCCTCGGCAGCCTCCTGTGTGGGGATGATGGTTACGGTCAGTTCAAGCGGCTGGTCCGGCTCGGCGAGTGTCACCACGTTGGGCGTGACGAGGAGGATGCACGGCTGCAGCGTTGTGGCGGCGGCCCACTTGACGGCGTTGGTGACCAGTTGCGCCTCGCCGCCGGTGGGGATAACCGGATCCTCATTCTTGTCAATGCCCGGGCACATACCGATCCCTATGACTCTG
>JALGTY010000520.1 GCA_029821145.1 Candidatus Zipacnadia bacterium | reverse complement strand
GAGGACTGGCGCGCGAGGCGGCGCTTTGTCGCCTGGGAAGCGATAGAGGCTGTGGTATGGGAGCGACGAGTCGGCAAGCACGGTAAACGCGGCAGCAGTTGCTACACATTGACGCTGAATGTCTGGGGTGAGCACGGGCGAATAGAACGTGTCCAGATCGCACCATGTTACTCAAAGCGACCGCACCCTGATCTTGTCGCCCTGCGCGACGAAATCGTGCAGCGCGCGCACCTCTCGGAGAGCCTGCCACCAACTCGGAGTTGGCACGGCCGGGCGGCTGATGTTCTCACAGGCCTCCGCGACCGGCAGATGTGGAAGTGAACCGGCCATGGCACTGGAAATGAGCACCAGAGGGTTCGAGAGCTGTTACAAGGTTTACCACACCGGCAAGGGCGGCTGCTTGGAGGTCGTATTCTACGTGGCCCCCTTGGCCCTCATCTCTGCCCTGTTGGTCTCGGCTATCTGGGGGCACCTCAACTCACTGGCAAGCCGCGCTGGCCCGACCGCCAACCCCTTCAGCTTATGCTTCTGGGGCGCGGTGTGCGGTCTGCTTGCCTTCGGCGCTGTGCAAGCCGTGCTCAAACGACGCAACCTGAAGCTCGGTATATGCGGCGATGGTCTATTGCTGCAGAACTGGTTCGGACGGCGACGCTTTGTCCGCTGGCAGGACATTGTCGCTGTAATATGGGAAATTCATTACGGCAAGTATGACTCGAACTACCGGCTTGTGATCGAAGTGGCAGAGGGGCGCGATAGCACGAGTGGAATCCGGTTAGCCCCCTGGTCCTTGCCGCTAGATTTCACACCATATGTTGAGGCCGTCGAACTGAAAGACAAGATCATAGAGCTTCGCAAGTTCACCGAGGTAGAGACCCACTCTCGCACCGAGGGCGTGGGAAAAAGCCGACATGAGGTCGAACAGGGGATATGGCGTTAAACTTGCGCTGGCGTCAGATTGGGGCAGGGATGACGGCATGTATTATCGTGGCCGTACGTATCAGCCACGAGATCGAACCAGAAGACAGGGGGGCGTGGACGAGCGAACACCGGATGTGGAAATGACATTGGTGGCAGGTACTCGGCACCCACGTGTCAAACATATACATAGTGAGACTATTGCAGGTGGTGAAGACAATGAGAACCCTTGGCGTGACGTTGCTCGTGATTTGCCTGGCTGTTGCAGTCGGTTATTGCGACAAAGTTTACTACCGGACGGCCGACGGCTCCTGGACCAGCATGGAGGCCGCGGTCGAAGACGGGCGGCTGCATATCCAGATCGGCCCGCAAGCGGCGCCCAACGGGGAAGCCGTCTTGGTTATCAACAAGCCCAAATGGATGGTGCTGGATGACACGGATGCACCTACACTGTTGGGGCTGAAGGTCAATGGCCAGGCCAGGCCCTCCTCGACCGACACATTGCAGCTTGGGTGCCTCGGTGGCGATACGGCTGATGTGGTCATAGGGGTCAAGGACAACAAGAACCCGATAGACTCCATCGCCGCCAGCTTCCGCCTTACAGATGCCCCGGATGTGACGGTTGAGATTGACACCAGTGGCCTCGGGCCCCCGAAGACTTCGGGACGCATGGTGGTGAAGATGTCAGGGGTGAAGGCCGGGCAGTATCAGGGGATGCTAACTCTCCACGACATGGCCCCGCTGAGCAATTCCAGAAGCTGGCCTGTCAGCTTCACCGTCATGGGCATTTCAGTCAGCGACGACAAACAGAGCGTGTCGCTGGCCGGTCCGGGGGCCGGGTATCTGATGGCGACTGGGAAGAAGGAACACCAGATTCTGCTGCCCAACGGTCTATGGGCCAAGCTGACCTCGAATATGGGGGGCCAGTACTTCTACCCGCGCGAATTCACTGACGTTGAAATCATCAAGGATACCGAGCAGGAGAAGACGGTGCTCATCACCGCCAACGTTGTGGACCTCGAAGACAACCCCACTGAAGGCCTAGCAAAGCTGGAGTACGAGTTGACGGTGCGCTCGGACACACCGGCGCTGCTGGTCACCACCCGCTCTATCAATATATCTGACAAGGATGTTGGCAACAGCCCTAACTGGGGTTGGCTGGGCTGTCCCCACTATTTCACCCCTGAGGGTAAGCAGGAATGGAGCAGCGGTAAGGGCAAGGACAGGTACAGCAGCATCGGGAAAGTGGGCTGG
>JALGTY010000519.1 GCA_029821145.1 Candidatus Zipacnadia bacterium | reverse complement strand
TTGACATCGGGGAAATAGCTCAGCAAGTCGCCGTCAGTAACCCCCCGGCCCTGTTCCTTGCGGTCCACCACGACCAGGTTGTGGCTTGCAGTGGACCCCGCCCACCAGCGGATCTTGGTCCACGTGTAGCCGATATCTGACAGCATCTCGCGCTCTTTCGCGAACAGCGTCAGGTTGAGATTATCGTAGTGTGAGTGCCCGTGATGGCCGGAGAAATGCAGTTGCGCCTGCATCTGGTGCGCACCCGTCCCACAGCCGAGCGAGGCATGACCGAAGCCCGGGAGAATTGTGGAGACAGTGGTCGTTCGCGGCTTCGAGCGGTGTTCGTTGGCCCAGGTGTCATGCACCGGAGTGGAGCAGCCGTTCGGGAAGTCGAGCACCTCGGGCGCATGTTGCACTTTCTGCCAGAACGGTACAGCCGCCAGGGCATCCAGGTCGTCAAAGCGGGTACCGTCCTCTTCGTCCACGTACCCGGGCGGATCACAATAGCCCTTCAGATACGAAAATGACCTGCGCAATCCGCCCATCGTCATGTAATGGTAAGACGGTGATTCGTGCCACATCCCGTCATAGAAACAGCCTGCATTGACATTCCGCAGCAGCCACCGGAAAGCCCAGTGAACGTAGGTCGGCTCGCCGATGACCATCCCGACCCTGGCCACATTGCCGAGGTATTGTGCGTAGTTGCTGATGTGAGTCGGGTAAGCCTGTGCGGCCGCCACTGTCTCGCGTACGAAGTCCTTTTCGAACCGCTCGCGCACGTTGTAGCCGCGTTCCTGCGAAAGCTTGTTCCACCACGGGCTATCATAGACAAGGTCATAGATGCGAACGGTATGGAAGGGCACCTCGCTGGAAGGGCTATGCCACCCCCACTTGCCGGCGGACCAGTTGTACGGCGGCTGCTGATTCTTGTTGATGCGGAAATACCGGTTCTGATTGCTCCCGTGGATCGCCACAACATAGTGCGGATAGACGTTGGCGATTTTGTCCAGAACCAGCACCACGCGCCGGGCGTACTCCTCCTTGCCGGTAGCACTGTAGGCCTCGCCGAGGTCGTACAGTTGCTTCATCAGCCACCTGCGCTTGCGGTTGGCGACATAGGCGCTGAAGCAGTGGTAGTAATCTATGTCCTTGTTATGCCACGCCTTGTAACGCACCGTTTCGCCGAGGCTGTTCTTCCCCTCCATGATGTCCTTTTCCGGCCATTTCTCATTCGGCCAGATGACGGTGCCGCAGATCGTGCAGCTCAACTCATCGGGCCGATCCACCGACCACTCGATATTGCCGCTATCTATGCCCTTGTAGCAATTCGGGCAGCGGACGAATGTCGCCGGACGCTGCTCGGGCATCCATGACAGCATCTCCTCTTCGGACATCGCCATCACGCGCTCGACGGCCTTTTCGTATTCTGCCGCTCTGGCCGGATCAATACTATGCTCCAGCACCGGGTGCTTGATCCCAACCGCCTGGCCGGCCACTGTCCCAATGAGAGCCACGACAATAGGCAAAGTGATGGTGATACCCCGCAAATCAAAACCCATGGACGCCGTCTCCTTCAGCGCGCTCAGTACTTGTCTCATCGTGCATCTGTTAGATTGCTCTTATCCGCCCCGTTCACCTGCCGGATTCGCGATTCAGCCGGAGTGTGTGTGCGGATTGTCGGTAGGGCAGCTTGGCCGATGATGGGAGCAGAAACCCCGCCATAGCCTTGGCGACGGCTGGTCGCGCATCCCAAGTATATTCGCGTGGGTCAGGCTTTCCAGCCTGACAGTGCCTTTTCTATCCCGTGGGTCGGGCATCCCGTAGGCCCTGAGCTTATCGAAGGGCAGCCCGACTCGCCGTTCCCATTGTCGTTTTCCCCTCTCCCTGCGGGAGAGGGGAATTAAAGGGGTGAGGGTGCTGTCGCCGTTGCCGTTTTCCCCCTCCCGTGTCGGGAGGGGGGCGGGGGGGTAGGCGCCGTTGCCGTTGCCTTCCGGCGGGGCGCACGTCATGCACCCTCAACGGTGCTCCGAGGAACTGCCTTTCTTGCTGAACATTCAAGCAGGGATTTGGGTGTAGTCTCTCGAACCATTCATGACATCTCAGTCTCTCGAACCATTCATGACATCTCAATACGACGGGAGCTGACCAATCATGACTATGGACACCAAACCGCGCATCGGATTACTCGGTCTGATGCTTGAATTGTACGACAAGTCTCATCCTGATCTGCGACCCGGCCAGGAACAATTCGCCGGTCAGCTTGCAGCAAAACTGGACGAATTCGCCCAGGTCACTTTCACCGGCATCGTCAATACTCGCGCCGGCGTAGAGCAGGCGATGGCTGCATTCGAGACCGCTGAAGTTGACCTCATCGTTGTCGTGCACTTCTCATACTCGCCGAGTCTGATCGCTATGCAAGCGCTGATCCGCACAAACCGGCCGGTTGTGCTCTTCAACACACAGCGCA
>JALGTY010000518.1 GCA_029821145.1 Candidatus Zipacnadia bacterium | reverse complement strand
CGGCGGCCCGGCCTCTGTGCCACCGTCTGGTGCAAGCAGCAGTTCGTGGGCGACGTGAAGATAGAATGTGACGCCCATGTGCTGCGGTCGGACTGCGATGTCAATAACATCAATTTCTTCGTCCATTTCTCCGACCCCAGCGACACGCCGCTTTATGATACACGTGCGGACAGGCCGGAGGCCGCCTACGGCAAGTACCACGTCCTCAACGGCAACATCATCACGTTTCTGTCCGACACGCGCGAGGCGGCCATGAAACTGCCGCCGGAGGAGCGCCTGGCCCGCGTGCGCATTCGCCACTGCCCCGGATTCGAACTGCTGAACGAGACTTACACGTCGAACTGCCGGAAGAATAGGACCTATCACATCGAGATCCTCAAGCAGGGCGGCAAGCTGAGCTTCAGCGTGGACGGCGAACTGCTGCTGACAGCCGAGGACCCCGAGCCGCACGCCGCCGGACTTTTCGGCCTGCGTACCTTCCGGACCCACCTGTGGTGGGACAATATCAAGGTCAGCGCGCTCGAATGAGATGAGGTGGTTGGATTGTTTAGTCAGTCGCTGCTGCTGACGGATGATGACCTGCAGCGTATCGAAGACGCGGCGCTGCGGATCCTTGCCGAGGCGGGGATGCGCTTTGAAAGCGAGCGGCTGCTGGACTATCTGGAGGCCGGCGGTGCGCGGATTGATCCGGCCCGCTACCGTGCTTTCTTGTCCGAGGAGATGGTGGACAGAACATTTGAGGCTCTTAAGCCACCCACCGAGGAGCATGATGTCTCCAGGCTCGTTTCGCGCGAAATGGGCGAGGAGTTCAGCCTGGATTTCGGCTACGAGGCGTTCTTCCTGTACGACTGGCCGCAGAAGGACCGGAGGCGGGCAGATGAGAGCGACATCATCGAGCTGATTAAGCTAGGCGATGTCATCCCCGAAGTTGGCACTGTCGGACTTCCAGTGCTCAACTCCAGGACCGACCAGCGCATGGAGGCTCTGGAAGCCGTCGCGCTACTGCTCCGTTATACGGGCAAGCATCGCGGGGCCGGCATCCGCACCCCCGCGCAGGTCCCCTACATGATCGAAATTGACCAACTGCTCGGCCACACGGCGACCAATCCGCACTTCGTGCAGACCGGCCGCTGCATGATCTCGCCGCTATCATTTGGGGCGGATGCCTGCGGGATATTCGAGGCGCTGATTGACAACGGTTATGACAAGAGCTTCTGGGTCGCCACCATGCCGATTGCCGGTGGGACCAGCCCGGTGACAGCGGCGGGTACGGTGGCGGTACTGGTGGCCGAGATCATCGGCGGCTGGGTGCTGGCCAAGTGCATTAACCCGGAAGCTGTCGTTGAGGCCTCGATCATCAGCGGGGCGATGGATATGCGGCGGGTGTCGGCCAGCTTCGCTGCACCTGAGGCGCTGCTGCAAGACATCGCCGTTGCGGAGTTTTTTCGGAGGCGCTACGGGATGAAAGTCGGCTACGAGCCGGGCTACATAGATGCCAAGGTGCCCGGCCTGCAGGCGGCATACGAAAAGACCTACAAGCAGATGGCTTTGGGCCTGTGCCTGGGGCCGGCGCTGACCGTCGGAGGGCTGGAGGGCTGTGCCACCTTCTCGCCGACCCAGGCGATGCTGGAGATTGATTTGAACCAGGGCCTGTGGCGATTCTTCCAGGGCATTGACTGCAGCGATGAACGCCTGGCCACCGATGAGATAATTGCGGCCTGCAATGCCGATCTGAAGAGCTTTATGCAGACTGACCACACCCTCGACAACTATCGCGAGGCGCTGTGGGATCCGGAGTTTCTGCTGCGCGGGCCGTGGACCGATGGCGCGACGGAGTGGACTCAGGCCAACAGTCTGCTCGATGCGGCAGACGAAAAATGGCGCGAGTTGCTGAAGCACTACACGCCGCCCGAGGTGGACGAGGACCAGCTCCGCGAGGTCGAGGCCGTCATTGATCGAGCGCGTGCAGAGCTTTGTGGATAGGTGGCTCTTGAGACCTCAACGTATGGCAAGGGCAAGCGGCAGGTCAATCCTGCGGCCGGTCTCCATGCTTCTTACTGCTGCCGCGAAGACTTCCTGCGCCTTGTAGCCGTCCTCGCCAGTGGCCCGTGCCGGTATTCCCTCACGGATCGCATTGATAAAGCCCGCAAGCTGGCCGTCGAACCAGGTGTT
>JALGTY010000517.1 GCA_029821145.1 Candidatus Zipacnadia bacterium | reverse complement strand
GTCTGCCCCAAGGACTGTATCGAAATGGTGCCGGAGGGCACAGACGGCTCAGAGTAGCCGGGCCTGCGCGTGCATGCTGAGCGCTGGTTTGCCACGCTCTGGGCGCAATTCTACGCGGATGTGCGGTTAGTTATGCCACGGAATAGCATGGTAACAGATTACGACTGTAAGTGATAACGACTGACTGTCCGTATTGACGAGGAAGGACAGGCCTTCAGGTAAAGCTCACGACGAGGGTACGAGCTATTATCTGGAGACTTAATAGTGGTAATATGTTTTTCGTTATGAGCAGGTGTTTAATACCGACTATGGCGGTGGGAACTTGGCTTCTGCTGGTAGGTGGTGTGGCTATGCATGTTAAGTGCGCGGCTGCGGAGGATGCGGCCGATAAGGAATATCGCCGCCCCATCATCGAAGCTCCTGTCTGTGAGGAACCGCCGCTGATAGATGGAGTGCTCGACGATTCGTGCTGGCAACAGGCCTATCACACTGATGAATTCTGGAACACTGATGACCAGTGCGCATCAACCGAGCGCACGGAAGCCTGGCTGTGCGTGGATGACGAGGCGTTCTATGTCGCCGTCTATGCCCATGACAGCCACCCTGAAGCCATCTCCTGTCAGGAGACGAAGCGTGGTGGTAGCATCGAGAACGATGACTACATTTCGCTTAGCATAGACGCTGACCATACCGGGTACCAGCCCTATAGCTTTCAGGCCACGGCCAACGGCACCCAGAAAGAATGTATTCCGGGAGGCAGCGATGCGAAGATCGAATGGCGCGGTGACTGGTTCGCAGCAGCCATAATCGTGGACGGCGGTTGGATGCTGGAGATGAAGATACCCTTCGCAATTCTGCGCTATCCTGCCGGCCAGTCGGTATGGGGTGTGGCTGTGCAGCGCTACCATCCGCGCACCAGCAACTGGTTTCGATGGCCGCCGCAGCCGGAGCGATGGGATGACCACGAAATCGCCGAGCTAACAGGGCTGAACCTGCCGATGATCAAAGCTCGTCCCGTCATCATGCCCAACGTGCAAAGCGAGTGGCAGGACGGCCACTTACGCACCAATATCAGCCTGGACACCAAGTACACGCATCAGAGCGGCTTGATCGGTGTGATGTCCTTGACGCCTGACTTCCGGAATATCGAGGATGAAGTGGAGAGCATTGACTTCTCCTATACTGAACGCCGGTATAGCGACCGCCGACCGTTCTTTGTCGAGGGCAGCGGCTATATGCCGCCCGAGGAGATGTTCTACAGCCGCCGGATTGAGGACCTGGACCTAGGGTTGAAGGTGTTTGGCTCGCTGGGGCGGACCCGCGTCGGACTGCTGGATGCTTACAGCCTCGACGGGCGCAACGACTTGGCCTTGAATGTACGCCAAAGCATCGCCAATTACCATCGCGCCACCCTTGCTTATGTTCGCACTGACCAATCCGGCGCCGCCAATCAGACCTACCATCTGGGTGGCCGCTACCGCAAGATGTTGGGCCCTGGCAGCTTCCGTCTGTATGGCAATATTTTCCAGAGCCATACTGAAGGCGGCGATGCCGGGACATCCTGGTCAGTTCGCGCCGACCGCCGGCAAGGCCAAGGCAAGCCCCGCCTGTGGGTGAGTTACCGCCGTGTGGACCCCACCTTCGATCCCTGGGACGGGTTTGCGCCTGATACTGATCAAAAGGGATTCTCGGCGGGCATCAGCTTCCGGGATAGCTTTGACGAGCGCCGGACCGAGCGACACGGCGCGTGGTTGAACTGGGGCAGCTTCGACCGCACTGATGGCAGCCGCTATCACGATGACCTGGGCCTGGGATACTGGATTGGCTACCGCGACGGCACGTCGGCGGATGTGAGCTGGGAGCGGTCGGACCGCCCGCCGAATGTGGACTATATCCAGGGGGTTGGCTGTGGCTGGAACTCAAAGAAGCTCCACCAGGAAGGCTATGCCGGTATCAGATGGGGTCGGCAGGACGGCGCTGACTACCTTTTCTACAGTGCCGGCCAGGGCTTCAGGGTCAGCGACAAGCTCCGCTTGCACGTGGGGCACGAGTTCCGTGAGAGTGACTATCCCGATGACGCCGATGACGAGCGCATCCGGCGCACCACGGTCACCTTCAACTATGATTTCACATCGGAGAAGACCTTGGGCGGTCGCCTGCTGACCGGGGACCTGGGC
>JALGTY010000080.1 GCA_029821145.1 Candidatus Zipacnadia bacterium | reverse complement strand
TGAGCCGGAACAGGTCATCCGGGTGGACAGTCTCGGCCTCAAGGCCGGCGACAAAGTAGAGTTCGACAGGGTCCTGGCCGTCCGTGACGAAGATGACCTGCAGGTGGGGCAGCCGCACGTGGAGGGAGCCAAAGTTGTCGCTACGGTAGTGGAGCAGGGCCGCGGCAAGAAGATTCGCGTGTTCACCTACAGGCGAAAGAAGCACTCCAAACGGCTGCGCGGGCATCGCCAGGACTTCACCGCCGTTAGAATTGACGAAATCTCTGTCTGAGGTCATTGCGTGATCTCGGCTGACGCATGAGGAGTGAGATAGATGGCACACAAGATGGGCATGGGCAGTTCCCAAAACGGTCGCGACAGCATATCGAAACGGCTCGGCCTGAAGGCTGCGGATGGCCAGTTGGTGAGAACCGGCAACATCATCGTGCGGCAGCGCGGCACGAAGTTCAGGCCCGGACGCAATGTCGGCAGGGGCGGCGATGATACGCTTTTTGCTCTGGCGGACGGCGTTGTCCAGTTTCAATACACCTCCGGCAACAGGCGTCGGGTGAACGTACTGGCCAGCTAACAGCCAGGCTTTGTGTACCGTCGTCTGGACGTGCGGCGGGAGGTAATAGCAATTACAGGCATTGTCGGCGCAACTTGCAGCGCCGGCATTTTCTGTATCAGGGCCTGACCCGCCATTATCACTGGCGCGTAGGTCAGGCTTCCAGCCTGACAGCATGTGGAGGCATCTTGATTGTTTGTTGATGAGGCAACCATAACCGTGGTGTCGGGCCGGGGCGGCGACGGATGTGTCAGCTTTCGTCGCGAGAAGTACGTGCCCCGTGGCGGCCCCGATGGTGGCGATGGCGGCAAGGGCGGCAGCGTGTACATCGTGGTGGATGCGCACATGCGCACTCTGCTGGACTTCGAGTACAAGACCAAATTCGCAGCCGACAGCGGCAGGCACGGCAAGGGCGCCCACAAGACAGGACGCAACGGGCCTGACTTGCACGTAAGTGTGCCGCCGGGTACCGTCATCTACGATGCAGACACGGGCGAGCAGGTCGCGGATCTGGTTGTTGTTGGGGACCGATTGCTGGCCGCCCGTGGGGGAGAAGGCGGCCGCGGCAACAAGCAGTTCGCCGGCCCCACCCGCCAGGCCCCCCGCTTTGCAGAGAAAGGCGAGCGCGGCGGCACCCACAGGCTTCGCCTCGAACTCAAGGTACTGGCCGATGTTGGCATCGTCGGCTTTCCGAATGTTGGCAAGTCCACCTTCATTGCCGCTGTATCAGCCGCCAAGCCCAAAATCGCCGACTACCCATTTACGACTCTGGAGCCGAACCTCGGCGTCGTGGAACTTTCAGACCACCGCCGCATGGTGATCGCCGATATGCCTGGCCTCATAGAGGGTGCATACCAGGGCGTTGGCCTGGGCCACAAGTTCCTGCGCCACGTCGAGCGCACTCATGTCCTGATACACATGCTCGACATCGCCGCACTGGAGGGTCGTGACCCGCTCGAGGACTTCGCCGCCATCAACAACGAGTTGCGCCTGTATGAGGAGCGCCTTGGGGGCCTTGCGCAGATAGTGGCCATGAATAAGATTGATCTGCCTAGCGGTCGCGACTACGTTGAGATGTATGCGGATGAGCTGCGAGAGCAAGGCTATGAGGCGGTGCCAATCTCGGCTGCCACGGGCGAAGGCTGCGCCGAGCTGCTGGGGAAGGTCTGGGCCATGTTGGAGGAAGCCAGGGCATTTCTCGCCGTGGACCAGGATCGCGAGCCCACCACCTTCATCGCGCCAGAGACACCGGAGACGGAATTGCATGTAAGCCGCGCTGCCGAGGGTATATTTGTCGTACGGGGAGCTATCGTCGAGCGCATCGTGGAACGAACCGACTATGAGACACCGGCCGGGGCCGAATGGCTTCACGAGCAGCTTTCCGCCGCCGGCATCATCGAGCGGCTCGAAGAAGTCGGCGCACAGGAAGGTGACACCGTCTTTTTGGGCAAACTTGAGACCGAATACCGGTTCGCTCTCGACGAGCCGTAATCGCGTACGGTGTCCTGTGCCACGTTTGTCCTATTCGGAGGGAAAGTCCGATAGCCGGCCCGCCATCCCCACAAACCCAGCTTTCGATCCAACGCACACGCCTGGGCGTTGCTACCATCGGCCATGCCTTCAGCGACGGCTTCGTCAATTTGGTTCCGCCGCTTCTGTACGTAGTGCGTGGCATGTTCGGTCTCAGCGACAGCGGCCTTGGCAATGTGATGATGCTGGCTTCGCTGACCACCAACTTCGGCCAGCCTGTCTTCGGGTATCTGACTGACCGGATGCGCTGGCAGAATGTGGTCGGCCTGGGCGTGTTCATCAGCGCCGTATTCACCTGCGCCATCGGGTTCATGCCGAACTTGTGGTTGTTTGTAGCCGCTTTGATTCTGAGTGGCTTGGGTACGGCTCTTTTTCATCCGCAGGGGGGTGGGCTGGCCGCGCACGCCTCCGGCTACCGCCGCGCTTTCGGTATGAGCATCTTCGGGATGGGCGGTGCGGTCGGATACGCCGGCGGCTCTCTACTCAGTCCGCTGCTGCACGAACTTGGCCTCGCCGCCGGTATGGGGGCCTTGCAAGGATTCATATTCGCGCTGCCTTTCGGGCTGGTTGTTGCCTACCTGCTTCATGCCTACACCCGCGACCACAGCGCCCCTGCGCCAGCGGTGAGGTTCCGCCTGCGCGAGCATCTGCTGCCATACTGGCGGCCGCTGCTGCCGGTGTTGGTCGTAATGGTGCTGCGCTCGATGACGGTGATCGCCTATGCCACTTTCTTCCAGGTGATGATCGGGGAGCGGGGCCTGTCGGTGTATCATCAGGGCGGCAGCCAATTCACGTTCATCTTGGGAGGCGCTCTTGGCGGGATGATTGGAGCCCACCTCAGCGACCGATGGGGTCGGCGCTTCATCACCGTTTTTACCCTGCTCATCAGTCCGCCATTGCTCTACTACAGCCTCTACACCCCGTATATTGTGGCCCTGGTGCTGCTGTTTCTGTCTGGCCTGATTGTGCGTGCGGCCGAGTCAATCAATATTGCCCAGACGCAGGACCTGGTGCCTGGCGGCATAAGCATGGCCTCGTCAATTGGCATGGGGTTCTCGTGGGGAATTGCGAGCATCGTGACCCCGCTGGTCGGTCGGGTGTCAGACGCCACCGGCAACCTACCGTATGCGCTTTCGCTGACCGCTTTTTTGCCCGTAATCGCGGCCGTCGCTGGCCTGGGCCTGCCGACGCGGCCGCCTGGGACGGAGCCTCCTGAAGAATCGGCCAAGTGAGTGCACATGCGTTTGGGGCTGGCGAAGAAGGGATTCAGCGTTCGGTGGGCGAATCTCATAGTATTGAGGACCATGCTGTGCGCTTAGTGTGACAAACATGTTGGATCCGCTGAAGCACAACCCGATAGCCGCCACTCTCCGCGCAATGTTCGGGCCGGCCGCGCTCGCTACGGTTGTGGGCACAGTTATCGCCGCTTCGTATCTGGGTTGGCGGATGCTTCCGATCGGCATGGCAGCGTGGGCTTTGGCCGTGTATCTGACGGGGCCCGCGCGGCTGAGAGGCGAAGCTCGGGCCCGGCGGCAGCGGCAAGAACTGGTACGGTCATTGCCCCCGCGTTTGCGTCCGCTCGCCGAGCAGATTGATGACACCGTTGCCCGGATGAGCGACTTGATAAATGGTGCTGACGACAGCGTCCGGATCGTTTTTGGCGGGCTGGAAGTGGAAGTCGGGCAGCTCGGCCGGGCAGCGCATCGCCTGCTGGAATCCGCCCGCCGGCTGCACAGCTACCTGCAGGACAACAGCATCGAACAACTGAACACCAAGGCGATATCCCTGCAGGCGCGCATCGAGGCGTGTGATGACGATTTCACCCGGTCGCAGTTGCAGGAGGCGGCGGCCGAGGTAGCCGGGCAGCAGGAAGCGTACCGTGAGCTTGAGCTCCTGCTGCAGCGCACGGAAGCCTCGCTGCACAATATCGCGTCATCGCTGAGCAGTGTACACTCGCAAGTCGTCCGGCTCGTCAGTGGCGAACTTGTCGGCACGGCGGACATGAGCGAGGAGCCTTTTCAACATCTGGCCGAGGTGCGCGGAACTGTGGCGGCGCTGCAGGAAGTGATTGACACCAAAGTGACCGAGGGCTAAGCTGGAAGTGGGTCTTTGACGCATTTTACGATTGTTGGACTGAATGTTTTTCAGGAGGCGGTAGTGATGTGGGAACGGATAAAGATGATATTTCGTTCGCTGTTTGGCTGGATGGTGCGGGGCGCGGAGAACCCGGAATTGATCCTGCGCCAGCACATGGATGACCTGCGCGAGAAGGTGCCGGAATTGAACCGTCAGGTCGCCGAGGTAGTCAAACTGGAGAAAATGCTGCAGATGCAGGCCGACCGGCTTGAACAGAAGGTGGGGCCCCTGGAGCAGAATGTTGTGGCCGCGGTCAAGATGGGGGAGGAGCACAAGGAGGCCGCCAAGACGCTGATCGCCGCACTGGAGACCGCCAAGACGGAGCTGGCTGAGACGCAGGCCCAACTCGAACAGGCGAAAATCAATTCCGAGCGCGCCATGAAGATGCGCGACGCTTATGCAAAGCGCATCAAGCAGCAGATTAACGAGGCGATGCGGCAGATCTCGCGGGCCAAACGCGCCGAGATCGAAGAGGAAATGTCCTCTTTGATGATGGCCTTTGAGACCGGCGATTCGACCGAGGTCCTCGACCGCATGACCGATGAGATTGACGAACGGCTGGCCAGGGCGCAGGCACGTACGGAGGTTGCAAGCGGCGACATGGAAACTGAGATGTTCGATATCGAGGCCGCGGCCATCGAGCAGCAGGCCGAAGAGAAGTATCGCGAGTACCAGCGCCAGCTTGGTCTGATTGCTGACGAGGAGCCTGCTGACCGGACGATGGAGCCGGTGTCTGAGACCGAAACCGAGCAGGAGCCGCCGGCTACCGAGACCGAAACTCAGGAGAACTGAACGGTGCCTGCGTGCAATGAGCCGGGAAAAGACGCAGCCGGGGAGCAGTCGCCCTGGCCGGGCTGGGTTGAGGAGATCAAGCAAAGCTATCTCTCCTCAGCCTTCTCCGTGTTTCTAATCCACGGCGTGCGCGATGATGTTGCCTTCCGCGGCGGCTATGTGCCGCTCAACGCCTTCCTGCACCAGGCTTTCTGCGGCGACAAGATCACGGTCTATTATGACCTGGCTCGCGGCTTGACCTTTCCGTCACCGGACGACGAAGGGCAGTTCAAGACTTTCCTTGACGTTTACGAGAATCGCGAGCGCATCAAGGTTGATCTGCGGGAAAGCTATCGCCCTGAGCTGACCGTTCCGCTGCTGGAGAACTTCCTGACCACTCGTGATGACGCGGCGGTCATTATTGATTATGTGGATAAGCTGGTGCCGCGTGAGGAAGAACGGTTCATGAGCTTCCAGCAGCGGCGGCTGGTGACTACGCTGCGGCGGTGGGCGAATGAACCGCGTCTGGTGGGCCGCAACAATTTCGTTTTCATGATCGCTGATTCGCTAGCCGATGTGAATGAGGAACTGTACGGCCGCACGGGCGCTTCGAAGTTGATAGCGCTGCCGCTGCCCGACTATCAGGAGCGCTTGGAGTACATCAATTATCAGCTCGGCCGCGGGGAGCAGAACGGGTCTGCGCCGCGCCTGGCGATATCGCCCGAGGCCTTCGCCACCAATACCGACGGTCTGAGCAGAATTCAGATACTGCGGCTCATGCAGCAGGCCGCCGCCGACGATGAGCCGGTCACTGTGCGCGATACAACAGAGTACAAGCGCGAGGTGATTGCTTCTGAGATCGGTGACCTGATCTCATTCATGCAGCCACGCCTCGGTCTCGAGGCCGTTGCCGGTGTGGAAAAGCAAAAGCAGTTGCTGGTCAACACCGCCGAGGCCCTGCAGGAGGGGCGAGTGGCGGTGGTGCCGCAGGGCATTCTGCTGGTGGGGCCGCCCGGATGTGGCAAGACCTTCAGCATGCAGTGTTTCGCCCACGATGCCGGCATCCCATTCGTCGAGTTGCGCAACATCTTCAGCAAGTATGTCGGCTCGACCGAAGCCAACCTCGAACGAGTCTTCCATTATCTGGAGGCGATGGCCCCGGTGTTCGTGTTCATTGACGAGTTCGATCAGTCCTATGGCCGGCGCGTTACCTCCGACAGCGACAGTGGCGTCTCGCGGCGCGTGTTCGGGATGTTCAATTCATTCCTCAGCGATGAGAGGCACCAGGGCAGGATTCTGTTCGGCGCGGCGACCAATCGGCCAGACTTGATTGACCCTTCCACCATGCGGGCAGGGCGCTTTGACATGAAGCTGCCGTTCCTGTTGCCCGAGACCGAGGCTCGCGAGGCGATCCTGCGAGTCAGCCTGCAGAGTCTGGACATTGCCGACGATGGACTGAACCTGGGGCCGATAGCAGAACAGACCGAGAACTACTCCGGAGCCGACCTGAAGGAAATCTGCCAGGTGGCACAGCGTGCCGCGGCATTCTCCGGCTGCGATGAAGTGACCATTGACGATCTGGAATTCGCCGTGGCAGACTACATTGCACCCACTGCGGCCAGAAAAGATGAGATCGAATATATGGAGCTGCTGGCCGTGGCCGCCTGCACCTCGCGGTCAATGTTGCCGGACAGATACCTTGATGAGATCGCATCCGGGACGCTCTACGAGCGGCTGCGGCAGTTGCAGTACAGCGTGCATTGACGCGGTCTCAGCGCGCAGTGTTGTACTCAACCGAGGCAAGCTGAAACTTGCAACCCCGCGGGGGTTGTTTATGTTATTGTCCTGGGAGGATCGGTAGTTGTCTGCAAGAGAGGAGAGCGTTGGCCTAACGTGAAGGAGCTAAGCAACATCTGGCGATGGCGGGAGGCGGTATTGCGGCTGGTGGTGCGCAACCTGAAGGTCAGATACAAGAATTCCGCCCTGGGCTTCTTCTGGTCATTCCTCAACCCCCTGACGCAGGTCATCGTGATGACCATTGCCTTCCGCTATATCATGGGGTCGCAGATAGAAAACTACTCGGTGCATCTGTTCACCGTTCTGCTGCCCTGGCAGTTCTTCGCGCAGGCGGTGAGCGACGGCTCGGTGTCTGTGGCCGAGAACATTCCGCTGATGAAAAAGTTCCCCTTCCCGCGCATCGTTCTGCCGATGTCAACAATCATCTCCAACTTCGTCCACCTGGTGCTGGGCTTGACCGTGCTTGTAGCCATTTTTGTGGTGCTGCGGGTGGCCGTCTTGCCCTCTTTTGGCTGGGTGCCGCTGTTCTTGGGCATTCAGCTCATGTTCATGCTCGGCGTGCTGATGATGGTCGCTGTGCTGCGGATGTACTACGATGACATCCGGTTCATACTGGAGGCTGTCTTGCGCCTGGGGTTCTTCCTGACGCCGCTGGTTTACAACATCCAGATGGTCATGGAAAGCGACCGGCTGACGGCGCTGCATAAGGAACTCTATCTCTTGCTCAACCCGCTGACGCCGGTGATGATCGGCTACCGGTCTGCGCTGTTAGAGGGCGGCGTGTGGCCTCTGGAAAATTTCTGGTTCTATATCGGCGTGTCTGCCGGCATTTCGGGCCTGGTTCTGGTGATCGGCATAATCGTTTGGCGAAGATATGAGTGGCAGCTTCCGGAGTTGCTGTAGATGAAGGATAGCGAATACCTCGTGGAGGTAAGTAACTTGCGCAAGCGTTTCAACGTTCGCCGCGAGCGGGAAGCGACGCTCAAGCGCGTTGTGACGCGCCTGTTCAGACCGTATCCGCACGAGGCGCTATGGGCGCTCGACGGCATAAGTCTTGGTGTGAAGGGCGGGGAGATCGTCGGCCTCATCGGAGTGAATGGCTCAGGGAAAAGCACCTTGCTGCGCGTCATCGCCGGCATCTACGTGCCTACCGAGGGCGATGTGGTTGTGAAGGGGCAGGTTGGTGCCCTGTTCGAGTTGGAGACCGGCTTCAGTCTCGAACTGAGCGGCATGGACAATATTTTCCTTAGCGGGTCGCTCATGGGCTATTCCAGAACGCAGATTACCGAGGCGCTGCCGCGTGTGGTGGAGATGGTAGAGTTGGACGAGTTCCTCGAGGTGCCCGTGAAAGCCTACTCATCAGGGATGAAGTTCCGTCTCGGATTCGGCATAGCCATGGCGTTTCATCCCGAAGTGCTGCTGGTGGATGAGGTTATGGCGGCGGCGGACGAGGCATTTCAGCGCAAGGCCTACCGCAGGTTACAAGATGCTCGAGATAATGGGTCCGGGGTAATGCTCGTCTCCCACGAAATGGATGCTGTGCGCAGCCATTGCGACCGCGTTATCTGGCTGGCTGATGGGAAGATCCGGGCCGAAGGCTCCACCGAAGAAGTGCTTGGAGAGTACCTGAGTTCGGTTAACGCTGACCACGCCGGCGAAGAGTGTGGCTCGCGTGGCAGCGGGTGATTGGGAGTGCGCCTGCGGTGAGCGGTCAGGCGTCCAAGAGGAACACGAGCGGACTATGGCTGATTATTGCGGCCTACGTGGTTTGTGCTTCGCTGACCGCATGGTTTATGCCGTGGTCTGCCGACGACGGCCGCTGGCCGGTGGCACTGCGGGCAAAGTATTCGCCTCCTGACGAAGGTGCTCACCTAGGTTACATAGACTACCTCATCACCAACCGCGCCCTGCCTGTCTTTGACGACCCCGATGCCAATTACGAAGCCCACCAGCCGCCGCTATACTATATAAGCTGCATACCGGCATACTTGCTGGGCGGAGGCGTCGCAGCGGTGTTGGGTCTGCACTCTACCCATGAGGGCATCGTGCGGTCCGTCCGCGCATGGTCGGTGGTAATCGGTGCCGCCGTGATCTGGGCGGTCTATGCTCTTGCTCTGGGCATGTTTGGCAACGATCGCCCCAAGGCATTGCTGGCCGCGGGATTCGCCGCCCTGCTCCCGATGCACTTTGTCAACCTTGCCGGCGTGACCAACGATGGTCTGGCCGAGCTGACAGTTACGCTGTGCATCATCTGGGCGTGCAAGCTGGCCTCGGAGGTCTCTGACCGCAATGCGCTGGTACTGGGTCTGCTTGTGGGCCTGGCGATGTTGGTCAAATCTAGCGCCCTGTTCATCTTCTTTGTGGCCGGCGTCGCGGCAATCCTCGGCACCAGACATCTCGAAGACGAAGGACAGCGCCTCAAGCGAATTGCCAGAGGGATCGGCCTGACAGTTGCTGCAGCGCTGGTAGTGTGCGGGTGGTGGTGGGTGCGCAACCAAATCCTGTACGGCGATCCGCTGGCCCACCGCGTGTTTGTCGAGCTTTTCAGCGTTGATCGCGCGACTCCTGAGTGGTTTTTCGAGCGCGGCCTGTCCGGTGTCGGCTATGTGCTGATGATCTTCTGGGGAACCGCTCTGAGTTTCTGGGGCGTATTCGGCCAGGCGAATGTGTATCTTCCGGGGTACGGCTACTTGGTCGGCTGGGCCTTCGGCCTGCTGGCGATCACGGGTTTAGTGAGGGCAACGCGATCGCGCCGGAGCTTCTGGGCCGCCGCACCGCTGTGCTGGCTACTTGCGTGCCTGGGGCTGGCCTTTGTGCTCGCCTTTTATCTGCGTTTCAACATGATTTTCTATCAGGTTCAAGCGCGCTATCTATTTACCGCAATCGGACCGCTGGCCGCACTTTTTGCCGCCGGCTGGTGGAGCCTCTGGCAGTCTGGCAAGGCCGGGGAGGACAAATCATCTATCAGCAAGACTGCCTGGACACTGTGGTGGGTTGTGCTGGGCCTGTTGGCAATTATGGCGCTGTGGTATCTACGTCCGGGCGCGCCGGTACTTGGCTTGCCATGGTTGGGCACTTGAGGCAGACGTGCCACTTAAAAGTCAGATGACGAAAAAAACCCGGCTGTTAGCCGGGTTCCTGTCGTGGATGGGGAGCATGGAGCTCTACCACGTCTCAGGCTCTTCCCTCTCGGGAGCCTGTTTGGTCACGACCACATTGGCAGCGCGTGGGCCCTTGGAATCCTCTTCGATGTCAAACTCCACTTCCTCGCCCTCTTGCAGTGTGCGATAGCCCTCGCCGGCGATTGCTGAGTAGTGTACGAAGACATCCTCCGCGTCCTCGCGCTCGATGAAGCCGTAACCCTTTGAGTCATTGAACCATTTGATCTTGCCCGTCGCCATACAGATACCCTCCGTAAAAATGTTGGATTTTGGCTGCATTACTGCACATTTCCATCAAGCAGCCTATGGGGGATGTCCATATGGCACTTACGGAACAGCAGTCAACAGCCGATCATGGTAGTGCACTGCTACTACCCACATAAACAGTTTAGCAGCAGATGCGTCCAGAGTGCAAGAGCTTTTTTGAAATAGTTCTGCAGCGACGGGGGCTCGCCAGCTATTCGGGAGCTGCGGCCCATGTGTTACCTCCCGCTTGAATGGTACCATCCGCCAGCCGCTCAGCCGCATGACAACCGCCCGCGACGCCTGCGGGCCAGTCCAGGGAATGCCCCATCTCCACAAGCGATTCTCGCACATACTCAGGGACCGCTTCACTGATCAACACTGGCTCGCTTATTCCGGCATGTGCGCGCGCAGCCGTCGCTGCTTCGTATCCGGTTGACGCATAGTCTATCAGTCGAATCGCTATCGTCGTTGCCGCAGAGATTATCTTCCTGCCGCCCGGCAGCCCGACGGCGATGTCGCGATCAGGCGCTTCGATCATCAGCGTGCCGGTATTGTTGAGCACCCGCTTGCCCGGAGCTATGGAGTTGGCCTGGCCTGGTCGGGGATCGAGCCGGCAGATGCCGTGGCCGAGGATGATGCCGGTGCCGGGCACCGTCACCAGCGAGCCGAAGCCCATGCCCTGGCTGATCGTGAAGGAGACCAGGTTGCCCTCGCTGTCTGCGGTTGACAGATGCAGCGTGCCGTGCCCGAACTCCTCATTGGGCGCCGGCTTGAGCTTGTCCACATGCTGGGGGAAGTTGCGGATTGTCTCGGTACGACCGCGCGCATAATCGGCGGACAGGAGACGCTCCACAGGAACATCGGCGAAAGCGGGATCGGCCAGGTAAGTAAGCCGGTCACGCCACGTGAGCTTCGAGATCTCCAGGAAGCGGTGCCAGAATTGTGGCGAGTCCTGCTCCGGTATCTCGAACTGCTCCCACATCTTCAAATTCTGCAGCACCGACAGCCCGCCGTTGGGCAGAATCGGCGTATGTACGCGCGCCTCGCGGTAGGTGATGCTCAGCGGCTCGGTCACGCGCGCCTCGTAACCGGCCAAATCGCTCAGCGTCAAGGCCCCACCGTTCTGCTGAATGTGGTCCGCGATCCGCTGTGCTATCTCGCCCTCGTAGAACTCCCGCCAGCCGTGCTCGGCCAACCGCTGCAGCGTCCATTCCATGTCGGGCCGGTGCCAGAGGTCTTCGGCAGTAGGCTCTTTGCCTTCAGGCACAAGGTGCTTTTCGGTATCGGGGAAGCGGCGGATCTGCTCCCGCAGGCTCTTGATATGCCCGGCCGTAGCCGCGTAAGGGAAACCATCTTCCAGCAGCTTCTGGGACGGAGCCACGATGTCGGCCCATTTCAGCTTCCCCCAGCGCTCCCAGATCGTTCCCATCGCCGCCGCCATCCCCGGAATGGCAACCGCCTTCGCCCCATGTATGTTCTCGTTGTCCTGCACCGAGCAGCGGTATTCGCTCTCGTTGAGTCCGCTGACGCCCTCGTCGGCCGGCCTCGGGTTGAACATGTCTTCGGTCACGCCGGCCGGGGCCTGTGCGTTGGCGTCCACGGAATAGACTTCTCCGGTCGCAGCGTCCTTGATCAGCGCACAGCCCACGTAGCCGCCGACGCCGGTGCTGGCCGGCTGGAGCATACAGCATGCCATCGCCGTGGCTGCGGCTGCNCGGCTGGAGCATACAGCATGCCATCGCCGTGGCTGCGGCTGCGTCAGCGGCGTTGCCTCCCTGCTCCAGGATGCGCGCGCCAACTCTGGCTGCTTCTGCCGGTCCGGCCGCCACGCCGCCGCGTTCCGACGCGACTTCATTGCCTTCAATCATCATTGACACCTCATTGTCTTGTCCACATGGCTGCGCGATTTGGGGAAATTACTATCATTAGGGGATTCATGTCAGCGTGCCAGGAGAATACTCTTTACCATCTATGTTATAGTAGTCATCGTCCAGCTCTGTACTCGTGGCCAATAGCTCTGCGGCTGCGCCTTCGTCGAGGGCCCAGTGCTCCTCCTCACCTAGCGGGAGGTCCACCACGCCCTTCTCGTCCCGGAGGTAGACGACGAGCCTGTATTCGTGTACTAACGCAAATTCATCCCGAACGCGTTCATTCATGGCCTTTATCGCGCGAACTATGAGCTTCTGAACTATCCTCTGACACCTAATGGTGTCAAAGTTGGTTATCATGTCCGGACGGACGTGGATGCCATACTTGGTTTCAGAGTTGTGGGCAACGAATATCGCGGTCTCACGGTAATCAACGAGGTCACGCTCCATGCCCTTGGCCACGTTGGCATGAACAAAATCGTTCCTGACCTTGGTTATGTGCTGAAACGCCTGGAACAAAGATTCATCAATTGACAGCACTGGACCGTCGAAGTCATTGCAGAATTTGTCCATTTCAAGTAGCTTCACAGCAATAGCCTGGTTTTGGATCTTCTCCTCGAAAAACTGACACGCGTATCTTTCGCGCAGGAAGATGGCATATACGAGGTTCACGAAGCCTTCAAGCGACAGATAGTGCGCGATAAAACTAGACCTGCATAGTGCGCGCACCACCTGACTGCGCTTCACTCTGTCTCCCATATCCTTCACCGCGCGTTTGAAATCCTCGAGGTCCGCGACCGCGCCGGGAGTTTGGGATTCTGATTCGTCTAGAATACGTTCGGCTTCCTGCATGAGTTGTTCAGCCGTGTTCCTGAACAAGGCGTACGGATTAGTGATCATTCCGCCAATCTTGCGGTCTTGCACCTGCTTTTTCGAGGGTTCTAGCTTTCTGGCCTGTTCAATGATAGCATCGCGCAACGCTTCAGCCGCCGGGATCAATTCCTGCGGCGCCTCTCTCTCCCCTCCCCGGTAGCCGACGGACCATCCGCCCTTGTAGTCGTACACTGCTAACAGACCATTTTCGGTGGTGAGAACCCACTGCCAAGTAGATTTGTCAAGTGGCCATATCCAGTTCGGCGGCCCGAATGTGTCGGACAATACAAGCCTCACAAGCTCAGTGTCCACGCCACCAGGCGAGCCGACGAAGATCCCACGCCCCCCAGTTTGCTTCATCTCCTCATCGGAAGCAAGTTCGAA
>JALGTY010000516.1 GCA_029821145.1 Candidatus Zipacnadia bacterium | reverse complement strand
CCGTTTTGCTCCAGGTCCTTGAGCATCCCCGCGACGTACTCAGAGGTCTCCGGGTCCTGTTCAAATAGTCTGTGTCCGCCACTCTTAACCGTTTTCATAATAGCCCTCCCGATCCGGTTTTGCTGGGAGCATCTCTGCCCCGCGCAGGGCTGCAACTGGATAGTGTTGCGGATTGTGGGTCAGCAGGTCCTGGTGTGGGATGGGGGAACAGTCCCTGAAGGGACAGTCCCCCACTAAGGGCAACGGCAGACTGTGACCGGCCCCCTGTGCAAAGCAACGGCAACGGCGGCGGAGTCGGGCTGGAAGCCCGACCCACGAGACAAGAAAGGCATGCCCGGGCCACGCGTCTTGTGAGTTATGTGGGCTATCTCATCAGGATGCAGCCAGTGTGGCTACAGCTCGATACTCATCAGGTGCGCGCGGCTCGCGAAATAGATGCGGCCGTTGATGATGCCCAACCCGGCCTCGATGCCACCCGGCGGCGTGGCCAGCACCTCAACCTCAAAGCTGCCCGGCGTGATCCGCAGTAGCGTCTTGTTCAACGCCAGGTAGATATTGTTGTCCGGGCCCAGAATCATGGCCTGGTTGGTGGTGTGGCTGCCGTACTCGGCCAGGCTGGCGTCGTGGACCACCTCTTTGCTATTGGCGTCAAAGACCAGGAATTCACCCTCGCCGCCGATGCAGTAGTAGAGGCCGTCCGGGCCGGCGATCATGCTTTGCATGGATTTCATCTGCTCCAGGGGCTCGCTCTTCCAGGTCACCTTCTTGGTCTCCCAGTCGAGGATATAGAGAGCCGCATTCTCGTGTACCGCGTTGGTTCCGTGACCGCCGCGCGGACTGGTGCCGCAGAGCAGATCGCCGTTGGGCAGCGCCGCGATGGCCATGGTACTGTAGCCGGGAACCAGGTCCTCGTGGGTGAGTTCCGTGATTTCCTTGGTCTCCAGGTTGTAGATGATCAGCCCGCCGCCGACAAAGCCGTAGCCGGGCTGGCCGCTGATCATGATGTGCTTGCCGTCGGGATGAGCGAAGGCGTTGCGGGGTATGTTGACATTGGGGTTGAAGCGCCCAAGTTGCAGGGGGTTAGCTTCGGCGCCTTCCTCGGGCTTCTCAACCGTTATCTCCTGGCCAAAGACCGAGGGCACAGGTGTGATGGTAAGCGGTTTGGCAGTGTCAAACAGCCAGAACACGCCTCCGCTGTAGTGGCCGCCGAAGAGGTAGTTGCCCTGAGTGCGGATGCTCTTGAACGCTATCTTCGCTTTGGGATAGAAGAGCAGTTGGTCGTTGGCCGGGTCATAGGTGAATAGCCTGGAGGGGTGGGCGGTGCTGCCGTATATCTTCGCATCGGCGCCTGCGTACATGACTGCGACACCGGTACCGGGCGTCTCATAGTCAAAGGCCACCTCGCGCTTGGTACCGTCTGCCTCGCTCAGCACAAAGCGCCTCATCTCCATGTCCGGTGTGCTGACTGTGCTGCCATCGGGGAATTTGCGCATCACACTCGAGCGGCCGCCGCGTTTTGGGTGGGGCTTGACCGGCGGCTCTTCTCCTTCTATCGCCGTGGCCTCGCCTGCGAGCATCACATGCCAGCCCCAGCCCGCTTCCGCTACTCTGGCGTACACCTTGCCGTCGGTTCCGAGGAAGACACGGCCGCACCCCTGCTTGCGGTCCTCCTGCGCAATGTATGCGCGGCGCTCTTTGGTGGCCGGATTGTAAGCTACCACTTGGCCGAGTGTATTGCCGATACCGGCGTAAACCCAGCCGGCTTCATCTACAGCCATGTAGGTCGGATACTGTCCCCAGGTCTCTTCGTTCATCTGCCCGTGGTTGACCAACTCGCGGGTATCGGGGTTGAAACTCACCAGGTACGCACTGGGGTAAAGAGCGGCCCAGATGACCCCGGAGTTGTCCTCGTCCATTGACATCGCACAGCGGGAGGGAGTCTCACCTCCGAAGGTGAAGCTGAGCGTCTTGGGGTCGAATTCATAGAAATGGCTGCCATATTGCGAGTACCACAGGTCGCGGGTGGAGTGCCACACCGCAAACGCATTATCGCCGGCGTACGGCTCCACCGGAACCTGGCGGGTCTCACCCGTGTCCGCATAGATCACCAGTTGGTACTTGGTGCCCCCGTTCATCTGCCACATCAGCACCACCCGATTGCCTTCGCCGTCCAGGGCCAGCGTATGACC
>JALGTY010000515.1 GCA_029821145.1 Candidatus Zipacnadia bacterium | reverse complement strand
GGCACCACCCAGATCTACACCCACGTCACTACCCAACGGCTCAAAGAGGCGTACCACAAAGCCCATCCGCTGGCGGGAGGACGTAAGCACACCACTGACGAACATTAAAGAAAGCGAGTACGACACCGAACCAAGGACAGGAGGAGACAAATGGATACGAGACATAAGGCCGCTGGGCAGGATATCAAGCCGCTTATGCGGGGAGCTTTGGAGTCCAGGCCGGAGCCGCCACGCCAGAGGCGGGCGGCGGTAACGGTTGACGTGGGGCTAGACCTACAGCCGCGAACAACCCCGGCGAATACAACAACAGTGAACGGCAACAACCAGGCGGCGGACGGCGAAGAGGCCGTGGTCATTCTGCCACAGGAACCAGCGAGTTTCTGGTCAACAATGGGCGGTTGCTGCGTAGTATTCTTCGGATTATTCTGGGCGGTCGGCCAATTCATAATTGGGCCGTCGATCTGGCTTGGCTTGATGTTCAGCTCACCAAACTTCGGGCCAGTTATGAGCATACTCGCTGTGTTGTTATGGTGGGGAGGGTACTGGTGGTATATCCATCACGTCTACTACCCAGGGCGGCCCTGGGTGCCGGTGCTTGACAGCGGGGGACAGCCACAGCTGCGCGAGATGGACGGACAGCAGTGGGTTTATGCGCAGAAGGAATGTGGCTTGTGGCGAATCTGGAAGCAGAGTTGGGTGCCACGGGAGGCGTTCCCGGTGGCAGAAGAGGAGCAAGAACGCCGGGGCACGCGAGAGGAGCGAAGACGTCAAGAAGCGGAATACTTTCGTCGGCTCCAACGTCAAGAAGCAATAGCTGAACTCTCGCCGCAAGACTTCGAGAGGTTTGTGGGTTCCTGGTTCGCTGCACAAGGCTACTCGATTGAACAGACACCCCTTACCGCCGACCGAGGGGTTGACGTTCGAATCTCCAGAGATAACGAAAGGGCAATAGTTCAGTGCAAGCATAGCCCAGGCGGACGGGTTGGCCGCCCGGTTCTTCAGGGTTTGTTCGGACAGATGGTTGCTGAACGCGCAGACCGCGCATACGTAGTGACATCGGGGGAGTTCACGAGTGGGGCCATCGAATGGGCGCGAGGCAAACCGATTAGCCTAATTGACGGTCGCGAACTCTCGGAGACAGCTGGACAGGTAGCGGATCAACCTTTTGCAAACAGTTCTCCCCATAATGTCTAGAATAAGGAGGCGAACCGCAGTGTTAGATCGCATCTATATTGATCAACAGCCAATACCAATGAAGAAGACTAGTGGGAATGCTACCGAGGCCAAGCGAGATTACCATTCGCGTATAGAGGAGTATGTGCTCCACAAGATGGAGGAGCACGGGCTTCCGGTGAATAGCGTTCATTCGTCTGATGGTGATTTGTCTGATCTGGGAGGCATCTACGTGGATGTCTGGGAACTTACATATGGCGCTCGAGACAAACGGCGCGCAGAGGATATTCGCAAAGATAACATAATTCGGCAAGTCGTCCGAGAGGCACTGAAAAACGTAGAACGGCCGGCATAGGCAATGCTCACGAAGATTAAGATGTGGGGGAAACTAGTATGAGCAAGTTAGTTAGTTCTCTGTACAAGCTGGCGCGGGTGGCGAATGACATTGAGACGCTGTTGAGTTTGAAGCCCAGGCGTATAGCGACCCGGTTGAAGAACAAGTACATCGGCAGGAAGCTTGTTCGCAAGGTCTGGAAGTGGCCGTTCTGAGGAAGCATAATGAAGATAACCTATGACCCCGAAGTTGATGCCTTATACATTAAGCTGCGCGACGGCATAGCCCGGACCGATAGGGTAAGCGATGACGTCGCCGTTGACTACGATGCCGACGGCGTACTGGCCGGGATTGAGATTCTCTCGGCCCGGCAGAGCGCTTTTGCCCACAGTGACGCCCTCGAAGTAAGCTTTCAGAAGCTGGCCGCCACAGCAAAGTAACCAGCAGCCCTGGCGTCCATCCCCCCACATTCCCCCTGCGGCAGGTATTTATGCCCCTGGTGTTAACTGTAGGGCGCGGGCCTGTACCGCGCCGACAGTAGGCAGCGGCGGGCCACAGGTGCCCGCCCTACAGATCAGACAACCCAACTCCTGCCAACCTCCGATTGCGATACAAACCCCTTACCAGGCAGGTATCCGACCCTGGATGCCGAAATAATCAATGATAGCTGGACTTTTCACCAG
>JALGTY010000514.1 GCA_029821145.1 Candidatus Zipacnadia bacterium | reverse complement strand
CTCCTGCGCCTCAGAGAATGTGTGCGCTTGGTTCGGGTGCGAGTTTAGATTGTCAGCAGTAGGAAGAACTGCTGCTGCCCTGGTTGTCGCGCTGGAACCCGTGGCTCGCGCAACAAAACACCCATCCTGGACGACAGGCATCCTTGCCTGTCGCGTCCGCGCGAAGCGCGCGGACGGAACGTGCCGACAATTCAAACTCGCACCCCTTGGTTCTGCCTTACTCAATACTCGATCCCCCGCCGCGCTGCCAGCCCGTCCTGGTAATAGTGCTTCACTTCCCGCATCTCGGTTACGAGGTCGGCGCGCTCTATCAGCCTCGGATGTGCCTTTCTGCCGGTTATGACAAGCTCGACATCCTCTGGCCGTTCGTCAATAGCCGCCAGCAAATCGTCAATGGAAAACAGCCCGAAATCCACCGCGACATTGGCCTCATCCAAAATCACAATATCATAATCACCCGACTGAATTGCGAGCATTGCTTCTTCTAGGCCTTCTCGCGCGGCTTTGATGTCATCTTCACCTGGCTTGCCGTGGATGAAGCCCTCCCGCCCGTATTGCTTGATCGCGATCTGGTCAGACAGCTTCTCGAAGGCGTGCAGCTCGCCGCAGTCCCTGGCTTTCATGAACTGCGCGATAAAGACACGTAAGCCGGCGCCGGCGGCCCTCAGAGCCAGCCCGAAAGCCGCTGTCGTCTTACCCTTGCCATCGCCCGTATAGACCTGGACACAGCCTTTTTTCCACTTTGCCTCATTTGCCATCTGCAACATCCTTAAACCAGCTTGTCCCGCTCGGCTACGAACAGCGCGATATGCTCCGGCGTGGTCCCGCAGCAGCCGCCGATGATGCTGGCGCCGGCCTCTACCAGTTCGGCAAATTGCGAGGCCATCTGCTCCGGCGTTGCGCGGAAGACGGTCTGACCATCCACGAGTT
The DNA here is from genome assembly GCA_029821145.1 of Candidatus Zipacnadia bacterium. GTDB lineage: Bacteria > Armatimonadota > Zipacnadia > Zipacnadales > UBA11051 > UBA11051. The sequence continues at coordinate 1,265 of JALGTY010000514.1, read as the reverse complement.
CGGGGAGGCCTGCGTTGGGCTTGGCCCACATCGGCAGGTCGCTCGCCGGACGCATCAGCGTGATGACCTCGATTATCTGCTCAATGCCCCCGCCGCAGTTTGCCCCAACGATGTCAGCGCCGGCTTCGCTCAGTTCCTCCGCGGCTTGCTCAGGTTTCACACCCATCATTGTCGCGTAGCCTCGCGGGCCCTGGTCAAATGTCATCGAAGTGACGGCTGGAAGGTTTGTGTTTTCTCTCACGGCCCGCAGCGCCGCCTTCGCCTCGGCCAGATCCGTCTGCGTTTCGATCAGAATGGCGTCAACGCCGCCCTCGACCAGCGCCTTTATCTGCTCGGCAAAGCAAGCGACCATCTCCTGCTCACTCACCGTCCCCAGCGGAGCCATGAACTCGCCCGTCGGCCCGACCGAGGCGAATACCAACGCCTGGTCGCCGGCGGCCCGCCTTGAGAGCTCGGCCCCAATTCGGTTAACCTCCGCCACCACCTCACCCATTCCCGCCTTCTCCAGCTTGAAGCGGCTGCCGCCGAAGGTGTTGGTGAGAATGATGTCCGAGCCGCCTCCCGTCACTCCAGCCCTTTCCAGCTTGGGTCGCGTGCCGCCGAGCGTATTGGTGAGGATGATGTCAGGGCTGGCATTGACATAGGCCTCCGCCACGGCCTGCACTTCTTCCGGATGCTCCAGGTTCCATTTCTCCGGTGCCTCACCGACACCAAGACCGCGCTTGGCAAGCTCCGTGCCCCATGCGCCATCCGCCACCAGTATCTTCTTCTCATCAAGCAGCTCTTTCCACGTCTTCACAGCCACAGCTCCTTTGCCGCCCTCGCCGGCTGATTTACAGCCATCCGCAGTACTGGGCCAGGAGGCGCGCATATTCGATGTAATTCGCCCACGACACATCATGCGGGATGCCATGATCGCAACTGGGTATGTAGCCGCCATCTTCAAACAGCGGCACAATGACGCGCCTCATCTCCTCCTCGATGACCTTGCCTCCCTTGGCCATCGCCCGCTTATCAATGCCTCCCGTATAGCCCATCTGCGTCCCGAACTGTCGCCGGAACTCGACAATATCATTATGCGCAGCGACCTCTATCGGATCGCAAACATTGATTCCACTTTCAATCCAGATCGGTATCAATTCGCCGATGTAGCCATCTGAGTCCATGTCAATAATCGGGCAGCCTGCTGCTTTGACCTCATTGACCCAGCGGACGTAGGACGGCTTCAGGAATTCGCGCACCATCGCCGGCGAGATCATGCTATG
>JALGTY010000079.1 GCA_029821145.1 Candidatus Zipacnadia bacterium | reverse complement strand
CCCCTCCGCCTTCGGCTGGATCGGGTCGAGGATGTCCAGCCCGAGTTCGATAAGGTCCTCTATCACCGGCACAATGCTCCCGCAGGAATGGTACATGGTTATCAGGCCCATTTCCTTGAATGTAGTGATAAGCTGGGCCTGGTGGGGTTTGATGCACTTGCGCCACAAGTCGGGCGCCAGCATCATCGCCCGCTGAGTGCCGAGGTCCCCCTATAGACCATGTCAATGGCCCCGTCCGCTCCCTCCAGCGCTCGCATGGCTCGGGCCTTGTAGAACTTCGCGGCGTGATAAGAGATCGCTTCCGCGATGTCCGGCGCCTCGACCAGGTCCATCAGGAAGCGGTCCAGGCCGCGCATGTACCAGGGGGTTTCGAAGGCGCCGCCGACAAAGAACAAGATGCAGTAGCGCTGCTTGCGGTTGATATGGGCGATCTCATCCTTCAGATGCGAGAAATCGAACCAGTCCGGGTCGGGCCACGAATACTCCTCCACTTCCTTGACCGTTGTGACGTGGCCGAGCGGGTGGTGGGCTAGTTCGTTGTAGGTAGCGAACCTGTTTTTCATCGGCTTCCAGACAATTCCTAGAAAGTCCCGGCCATCCACGTTGACGCCGGCGGCACCGCTCAACTCCGGCGGTCCTACATACTTGCCTGCCACGCGCCGTATGTCGCAGCCGATGCGCTCCAGCACGGTTTCATCATCGTCGGTGCCCAGGTGCTGCTTGAGCATCTGGTCGAATTCCGGCGTCGCATAGTAGTCAATGCCAGGGCGGTCCACCGGCTGGCGCTGCGCGATTCTCATTATGCGTTCATAGGACTCCACAGGGCATTCTCCCTCTTGACCGGCGCTGCAGTCTCCGGCCTCTCAGTGGCTGTCGCGCCACGCGGCTTCGTATTGACTGTAACTTTCTCTGCTCGACACGTCAGTTCCTGCGCGCAGGTAACATGACTGCGGGCGAGAAGTAGTAAAGGACAGAAACCACGCTGATTGGGGAGGGTGATGAGATTGTCTGCAGACCAGCGCAAGGTGCCATGTCCGAATTGCGGCGACCCAGTATATCTAACTGACGACGTGTGCCTCAGTTGCGGGGTGCGGCTCGATGAGGGCAAACTGGCCGAGAACGTCCCGGCACAACAGGCCCCGGCTGCGGTAGCTACTGACGTGCAGGCGGTGCCGTATCAGACGCTGCCCGGCGCCAGGCCCTGGAGCCCGGCAGATCTGGGGGGCGGCGGTGGCTTCTTCCCATCGCTTGCTCGCGCCTGGGCCTTCTTCAAGGAGAGCCTGGCGATGGGCTATCGCGACATGGATGTGCTGGTGCCGTCGGTACTGGCGTTGTTCGCGAACCTGGTACTGGTCGGCGCGCTGGCCCTGATCCTGCACCTGACTGGGCAACTGCAACCGCTGCTGGAAGAAGAGGCCGAGCCGAGCGTGGCCCTTTATTCGTTACTGGTCGTCTTCACCTTACTGGGCTATATTGTAAGCTACTTCCTCACCAGCATGACGGTCAACATGGTGGATGCGTATCTTCGCGGGCAGGATGCCGAGTTGAGAGTTGCATTTGCCGACGCGATGAAGAACGTCGGTGCAATTCTATGGGTCGCCGTCATCGCCACCGCCATCAACATGCTGACCAGCGGAATGCGGGGCAAGGACAGGCGGCGGACTGCCGGAGACCTGGCGGCAGATGCAATAGATAAGACCTGGCAGGTGGCATCACTACTGGTTTTGCCGGTCATAATCATCGAGGACGTCCCATTCGGCGAAGCTTCAAAGCGTGCCTTGAAACTACATTCCCAGAGCATCATCCAGGTGGTGATCGCGGAGGTAGGCCTGACGGTCCTGCAGAAGGTTCTGGGCGTGGTGTTGCTGCTGTTCGGGGTGCTGCCGGCGGTGCTGGCGTATTTCCTGGCGTTCCCGCTGTTCTACCTCGCTCTTGGCTGGGCGATACTGGTTCTGGTGGTGACTATGGGGCTGCTGATGTACGTGCGGACGGCGTTCTACACGTGTTTGTACCTGTGGGCTGCAGCGGTCGAGACGGCGGGTGAGGATGTCCCTGCGCCCGCGCCGTTGCAGAAGGCATTGTCCAGGGCGTAGAGGTCAGTCCGCCGCCTGCGACGGTAGCATGTAGGCTGTGGGTGTGCGGGTTACGCCCATTGAGAGCAGAGGCAGGAACTGCTCGACGAAACGCGGGCAGTAGTTGAATACCACCCAGCCGGATGCCCCCTCCTCGCGTGCGATCTCGATCTGCTGCATCAGTTGATAGGGGTCGGCAAACGTGCAATTGTCAGCATTGACGCCGATGCCGGCATAGATCGGCACCTGCCCGGCGACCCATCCGTTCTGGCGACGCACATAGCTGCGGAACGTGTCCTCGTCGTCCGTATAGTCCATCGGGCACACGAAATCCACCCAGCCCTCGTCCACCCAAGTCTTCCAGTCCTGCCCAAAGGTGTCGCGGTGTGATTCCCAGTTAATGAAGACGGCCGCTGAGATCTGGACCTGTGGATTGGCATCTCGCACGGCCTCGCTGATTTCGGCCACCAGCGTGTTGATCTGGCGGCGGCGGAATTGCAGGTACTGCTGCTTGTAGCGGCCGCTGTAGGCGTCGGCGGGCCAGTCTGCCACCTTCACGCCGATATAATCCTCAAACGCCGTGCAGCATCGGTCGCAGAAACAGACGTCCTTCCAGGGGTAGCGGAGATAGTCGAACTGGAGGCCGGTGATGTCATAGCCTGTGATCATCTCGCGGACGAGCTCGACCTGGAGCCTGCGGTTGTCCGGGTGCGTCGGGCACAGCCAGGTGCCGGTGTTGCCCTTATTTGTGACCACCAGTCGCTGCTGTGCTTTGAGGCGGGCCAGGGTCTCATCTGAGGCCCACAAAGTCGCGAGATTCAACATGCGGGGGTGACAAGTCAGCCCGTACTTGTTGCAGGCGGCAGCCGCCTCGGCGAGCCAATCTCCGTGGTCGCTGACCGAGGAGTGGTGCGGGAGCAGGCGGCTGTTATAGAAGGCTGTGCCGCCGCTGCAAACGTAGGGAAAGACAGCGTTGAAGTTGGCCTGCTTGAGCGTGGCGGCGGCGTGATCCCAGGATGGTTCAGCGTGGTTGTGCGCCCAGATGCCGCGCATTTCGCCCTCGACACTGGCGAAGCTCTCCCACAGGGCACGGCTGGCGAGTTTGTCAGCCTCCTGCGCGGCCGCCAGTGCCTCTTCAAATTGGCTGCGGGCCTTGAGGTCACCAGCTTGGCTCAGCAGAGACATTGCCTCACCGATGTCGGCCAGTGCGGGCCGGATGTCTTGGCCGGCGGCGGCTTTGCGCTGCGCGGCCTCGGACAGCTCGGCCAGGCTGCTATAAGGCCCGTACGGCCCCAGATGAAGGGCCGAGGACGGAATTGACTGCTCCCAGACACGCGGCGCGAAAATGCCGATGAGGGCACGCAGCAGTTGGGCCGTCTCGGGGTAGTGGTCAGTAGTAAGCCCGCAGGTTATGAAGGCTCCGTTGTCGCTGATGATGACAGCCGGCGCGGCCGGCGTACTGCCCTTCTGCCAGTAGGCGATAATCTGGCCGGATGGCAGCGGCTCACAGGCCATGACGTGTGTGGCCGGCTGGCGAACACGTTGGGGCATTCCAAGCGCCGAGGTGTCGGAGACCACAATGTCACCCCCTGCGATGCCGAGCTCTTCAGCGGTGCGCGGCCCGCGCGGGTCAACGCCCAGGGCGTAAAGCAGATCGTTGCGGCCCAGCAAGCACGCGATGATCCTGCCGCCTCTGTAGATAAAATCGAGCAGATGACCGAGTTCAACCTCGCTGACGGCGCGGTTGTAAGGGAGTATCAAGACCTCGACATCCGGCACGCCGCTGCTTTCAATTTCCGCATCAGAAGTCAATAGATAGGGTATTCGCACGGCTTGCAGGGCTTTGGTGACTCCGCGGAGGTGCTTTTCGGCCAAGGATGCCATCGCCTCGCCGCCAGGACCGAGGTGGTCACCTTTGACTACGGCGATCAGCGGGCGCGAGACAGCGGCTGGAACGGAGGATTCTCCCATGCAAAAACACACACCAATAGCAACCAGCACACCCACGCACAACGCGATGATTACGAAAAGCCGGTTGCCCATAAGCTTATGGATGAGTGTGAGCGGCAGTTGGCCTATAGCGCCACCAGCAGTCATTCCTCGGCGACCAGCTCGATGCCGAATTTGAGGTCAAGGTCAACTTCAAACAAGCGGCCCCAGGGCAGTGTGACGCGGGTCTCTTCGAGTTCGGCCAAAGCCAGGCTGGTGACGTTCTCGCGAGGGCCAATGCGCACCGATTCCTTGCCCAGGAAGTGTGTCGCCCAGAGGTCAGCCAGGGCTCGGACCAGCAGATCGCTGACCATATTCTGGACGCGTAGCTTGCTGTCTGCGAGGTCGAATACAGAGGCCCGCAGCATGTTGACCACATGCTCGGTGACCTGTGGCCGGATGCGTGTTTGATAGAGCCAGTCATCGGCGAGATGGCAAAAGAGGAGATTCATATGAGCTTTTTCAGAGTCAATCAGCGTATCGAGCAACTGCAAATAGCGCATCGGCGACAAGTCAACCAGCAGATTGGCCAGGTCGAATGCGCCCTTGTCCTGCAGTGCGGTAAGACGGAGGCTGCTGTGGGCCAGCGCTGAGCCGACCGAGTTAGCCGCCGTGTTCCATGCCGCAAAGCTCAGGATGCGATGCAGAGGCAGCTCGCGAGCCAGCATCGCCTCGATAAAGCACTCTTCAGCGCCGTTGGGGAAAGCGACATCACAAATCGCCACGCGACGGTCACCCAAGCTCTCGGCAATGGATTCAACGAAATCTTCCGCCTGCTGCTTGCGAGTCGCAGCAGCGTCGGCCTCCTGGTAATCGCCACGCTGTCGAGGCGCAGGCGGATTGATAGCCAGGACGAAATCGGCGGTGGCGGGGTCGTTGGAAAGCTCGACGCCGACCGTCTGCATCTGGCCGTGAAGTGTCTCGGCGAAGGGGCGGTCTTCAAAAATGGCGATGTTCTCGGCGTCCTGCGAATTTGAGTACATCACATAGGCGGTGGGGACCTTCTCCATGTGTTGGTGGATGAAGCGTGCAAGCAGCGTCTGGCCGAGTTCGTCGGCGCCCGGGTGAATCAATACGCGCTGGCTGAGGCCGTGACGCTCGATAAGCTGGCGCAAGTTGGCCTGCTCCTGCACGTGCGGGCCATACTGTGCGGCATCTTCCTGGGCCAGGACCAGGAAATCAAGGTTGCCCTTGGCTGTCTCCTCAACGGCGCGGAGATTGACCTGATGATTGCGCTCGCGACATGCGTTGTACTGGCCCAGCAGGGAGATGGGGATTTGCTTTTCGAGTTCAGTCAAGCGCTGCCGATCATTTTCTTCGCCCAGTGCCTCCAAGCGCCCCTGGGTCTCGGAGTACTCGCGCAGCAGTTGCCAGTTGGCCGCCGCCTCGTCGGAGTCGGCAGTGATCGAAAGGCGCATGATGGTGTTGTGGGCATAGATCGCGCTCTCCGGTAACGTCTGGCGGAGGTCAGCCAACGCATCGAGGCGTTCGAGGGCCAACTGGGTGCGGACATGTGGGCCGCGCGAGGCTACCAGCCCGCCGTACGCAAGCATATCGAGCGAAAGAACCGCGCAGTCAATGCTGCCTCCGGCCGCCTCACGCAACAGCCAGTCAATGATCTCCTCAACGCTGCCTGGTGTCGTGTAATGCCCCAGCAGCTCCACCGGTGGTATGAGCAGTTCGTAGTCCACCATGCGTGCCAGCATCTTTACATGCTCGACATTGCAGGGCCGGTTATCAAGCGGGAGATATACGATCCGGTGCACGCGATGTCTTATGCTCACGGTTGTCCTCCCCGATTAGCTTGCATTACAACGACCTCGGGCTGGAAGCTGAGAACGCTGGACAACACGTTCTCACTTGAGCCTTGTAAACGGCACAAAGCTCAAGCCGAGCTACGCGCTCTTGAATAGAGCAGTTTGACTTGCCATCAGTGAGAAGCTTCAGGCTAAAGCCTCCAGCGCCTCACGGAATTGCCTTGTGGCCTGTGCTATACCGGCAGGCTCTTTCCCGGTCACGATTGCACCAATAAGAATGCCACGAACGCCGACTTTATGCAAGCTAGCAATTTCTTCAGGCAATATCGCACGCTGGCTGGGAACGATGATGGGCCAGGGGCTGAGCACGTCAGCCAGGTACGCATAGGTCTTCAGGTCGGCCACGCACAACGGCTCGCCGTAGGCCTCGTGAGGCAGCACCGAGGCCTCGATCATGCGCACCTGTGGGACCAGCGCCAGGCCCTCAGGCGTGCCGTGTGGCGGCAGGTCCTCATAACCGACCGCCGCCATTATGTGTACGCCGGTTTGCGTATCGAGCATCCAGGCAGGCATGTCGGACAGGTAAGCGTCCACGAAATCAATGCCGGCGTCAGCCATCGCCTGCATGTCAGCGGGCGAGCAGAGGTTCCCGGCAGTGCCCGGGACGATGCCCACCGGGACGCCAAGCGAGATAATCTGCTCGATAGCGGCCGCCTCCTCATCCCAGGAGCCGAAAGCGGCTTCGGCGGCGGCATGATGCAGGTTGATATGCACCTTCAACCCCTCAGCGCCGGCGTCAACAGCAGCCTTGCCCAAGTCCGGGTCGTTTTGAGGCAGACTGACCAGGAGGACGGGCCGGCTTGCGGCGGCGATGATGTCAAGGAGGCGATTGGCTGTGGCGTCTAGTGCGGGCATTGGATATCCTCCACCTGGCATGTACTCGCAATTGCGGAAACGCCGTGGTCAATGGCCCGCGGTACTAGCCCGAATTATCCCCGACGCGTAGCTCGGCCTGCCCTGAGCTTGTCGAAGGGCAGGTGAGAACGCATGGCGTTCTCAGCTTCCAGCCCGAGGTTTTTACAATCGCTTAACGAATAATCCGGGTTAGTCAGAGGGCGCCGGCAGCACGAGTCCAAGGCCTTCGCCGGCGGCCAACGCGTATTGCCAGAAATCCTGGTGACCGGCTATGATAACTGCCCGCTGCGCCCATATCAGGCCCGAGGCGGTCTCGAAATGCTGCAGAAATTGCCCACTGTCCATCAACTCGACGCGCAGAACGGCAGATAGAGCCTGGCACCTGGCGACGATACTGTCAGCCGCCTGTGTCTCCAGGCTTTTCAGCACCGCGATGAGCCGGTTTTCCTCTAGAAGCACTGCGATACAGTCGAATGCGTCCCACCGCTGAGACAGGTAGGGCCGGAGGCCGGCGGTCAGTTCAGCAGGCAGGCCGGTTGCCTGTTTCTGCTGCTCGTGGCAGAGCATGCCGAGCCACAAGGCCGTAGCGGGCGAGTTGACAAACATGCACAGGCTTTCGCGGCCGAATTTGAAGGTGCCGAGTACTGCGAGCTTCTCGAGTTGCCTGATGTGGTAATAGATCGGCTGGTAGGATAGCTCAACGCCTCTGCAGACCGCACTGATGCTGAGCTTGCGGCCGTAGTTCGCACGCATGTACCGCAGTATTTGCAGAGCCGAAGTATGACGCACTGGCCGCCTCAGAATACGTGCCGGGCTAGACCCCGACCCACAGGATCCGTCGTATTGACCTGGCAGTTATGTGCTACCCGCCCGGGCCTGAAGAACTGTCGGGCTCTTCAGGCCAGTAGATGTTGCGCGGGAAGACTATGCGCAGGTGTGTAACGCCGCGTAGAGCTATGTAGGCGCTGCCCGGCAGCGGGCTATACGGCTTGAGATTGGCCGGGATGCGCCATAATCCGCTGCGCCCGCGTTCGGTCTGTTTCCCGTTGTCCGTCTCGACCTTGGGATCGAGGCAGATCCTGGACATGTTCTCCCACTCGCCATCATTATAGCGCATTTGCACCATCAGGCGCGAGAGGGTTCTGCGCATCCAGTCGGAATGTGGCCCGGTGATGTCGTCAGGCCGATAGCTGGGCAGCAGGTATCCGGAGAACAGCGGGGCTACACCCTCCCAGGACGGGTCGCGCACGTCAGCAGGCCCGACGACCATCCACTGGGTGTTTTCGCGAATGTAACGGACCTCGGGGCTGCCGGCGTGCTCACGGGGCACGATCTGAAATCCGCCGATCTTGCCGACGGGAGATGTAGATACGTCAATGACGCCGCAGTGGTTCGCGCGCAGACGACCCGGTGCAGCGTACCTGGTGCCCCCGAAACGGCCGATGCCCACCACCGGCCGCAGCACCTGACCGATCAGCCGTGGGAGCTCATTCTCGTACTCAACAAATATCTTGCCGCCGAACTTGTTCTCGAAGGTGCAGTAGAGTGGCCGGTTCTCAGGTTCAAGGCGGATAATCTGGATGACATCCCCCTCAGCCGGAACGTAGTCGGCTGGCAGGGCGGCGATCCGATTATCGGCTTCGAGATAGACCGGTGAGTTGACATAGGGGCCATAGCCGCCAAAGATGCCGGCACCGCCAGGCATGTCGGTGACTACCGAAGCGCTGGCAACCTGCGTTGCTGCGCCGACTGTCTCCGCGCCGGGGACGATGCTGAAGATGATGCCTTTGCCGTTGTCGGGGTTGTCGGCTATCTTGATGTGAATGCCATTGACGGCGGTGGCGGCCACGGCGCTGTCTTCGGCCCACCTGCTGGCAGTGTAGCCGTTGGGGTTGACCTTGAGGGCCGGCTGCACGACATGCCCAACTGTACGCCACGTTTTTCCGCCGTCGTTGCTGGCAGCAATCTGTCCGCCGGCGGCGTTGACTATGCGGAGTCGGATCGCCTCGTGACAAGGCTGGTTTTGCTCGAAGAGAATATCCTTGCTGGGGCCGCGAGGGAAATCGTCGCCCAATGCCTGCGCCGCCACTATCAACAGCGCCAGGATGAGGACAACGCGGTTCAGCCTCATGCCCCGTACTTCTCCCCGCTGCCGGCGTAATTGCCCAGAATACTCATCACGTCGGAGCCACAGAAATGGCCGAGATAGCCCTGCGCACAGGCCCTCTCGCCGTAGCTTTGGACATCGTCGGGGGTGACACCATAACCGAAGAATGCGGTCGGTACTGGATCGCCGGAGTGGTCGCGCACGCTAATCGGAGTGCAGTGATCGGCGGCGAGCATGACCACTGCGCGGTCAAAGTCCATGTTGTCGAGAATATAGCCCAGCGCCCGGTCCACCTTCCGGATGGACGCGATCTTCTGCTCGACGTTGCCATCATGGCCGCCAAGGTCAGGAGCCTTGATGTTGGCGAGTATGAAGTCGTGCTCCTCGAAGGTTGAGACCACGCTGGCTGCGATGGCCAGCTCGTCGGTGTCATCCCCGCCAGTAGCGCCCTCGCAAGTAACGACGTCCATGCCCAGGTAGAGGCCGAGACCGCGGACCAGGTCAACCTCGACTATCAACGCGCCGCTGAGTTTGTACCGTTTGGCAAATGGCTCCAACTCGACGGCAGTGCCGACGCCACGTGGCAGGATAATATTGGCGGGCTTGAGATCATCAGCCTCGCGGGCCTGGTTTACCGGGTGGCCATTGAGCGCCTTGCGAGACCTTTCTACGAATTGATTGACGATGCGCGCCGTGCGCTTGGCGGCTTCGTCATCTTCGTAGCCCGGCAGCGGCTTACATTCGTGATAGGGGACAGGGGGTTGGTTCGGGCCGGGATCAATGTGAGGGTCAACTTCAGTGATGTGCTCGTCAAGTCCCTCTCCACGCAGCACCAGAGTGCATCGGTGCTCAACGGACTCCTTGAAGAGAACCTTTACGCCATCAATTTCGGGTATCTGCTGGTTGATGGTCTGGCGTAGTTCATCGGTGCGCTGCTTGATTCTGCCGGCGCGGCGATCAATAACCGCCCTGTTCTCAAGGACCTCGCCGTTTTCAACTGTGGCAAAGTTGCAACGGAATGCGACATCACCGACATTGACCTCAAGCCCGACGCCTTTGGCTTCGAAGGGGCCGCGGCCGCGGTAGCATTCGTACGGGTCATAGCCCAGAATCGCCATGTGAGCAGTGTCGCTACCGGCCGCTACGCCCGGAGATATGGGATTCAACATGCCGCAAGCGCCCTCAGAGGCAATGCGATCGAATGAGGGTGTGTCAGTGGCCTCAAGCGTGGTGCGACCGTCAAGCTCCGGCACGGGACGGCCACCCATGCCATCGCCCAGAAATATCAGCATCTTGGCCTTCGCAGCCATCTGGCAAACTCCCTACTCATGTTGGTACCTGCGGATTCTACCCTCAGATGAGTGGAAGGTCAAGGCTGGCCGTCCGGGCGCTGAATCAGTCAAAGGCGGGCTCGTCACGTCAGGCGGCAGCAGCGGCAAAGCTGTAGCCGACGCCGGAGATGGTGCGGATCAACTGTGGGTTGGCGCTGTCGGGTTCGATCTTGGAGCGAAGGCGGTTGATGTGAACATCCAGCGTGCGCGTCCTGATGCTCTGATCGTAGCCCCAGATATTCAATAGCAGCCATTCGGAGGAGATCACGTTGCCGTGGTTTTCAGCCAGCGCCAGCAGCAGTTCGAACTCCTTGGGAGTGAGATGGATCGGCTCGCCGTCAATGGTGACCTCTCTGCTGTCCGGCTCGATGATAATGCGCTCAAAGTGCAGTGACGGGCTGTTGCGAGCGCCGATGCGTTTGGCATGGGCAGTGCGCATGAGGACCTTGATGCGGCAGCTTAGCTCAGCGGGGTGGAAAGGCTTGGTCACGTAATCATCAGCGCCCAATTCGAAGCCGCAAATGCGGTCGAGCTCTGAAGTCCGGGAGCTGACAATGATCAGAGGAATGCTGCTTTGCTTGCGCAAGCGCCGGCACACATCGAAGCCGTCCATGTCCGGCAGCATCAACTCAAGCAGAATGAGCGCGGGGTTCTCTTCAAAGACCAGCTTCAGAGCATCGGCACCCGTGCTGACGCACCGTGGGAAGTAGTTGCAATCGGTTACGACGGTTTTCAGTAGTGCTTGGGACGCAGGTTCGTTTTCGATAACAAGTACCGTGTAGGGCACGCTCTTTGCCTCCAGCCGATGATCTGACCAATTCCGTGAACGGATATTGGCAATTACCGGGTAGAAGCGAAGAGGTTGACCGCACTGTGCTTCAAGATGGCCTGGCGGAGCCTCAGGGGCACCAGCCTTTGGCCGCAGTCTTGCTCCACTTCCACCCACCCAGTGTATCTGTTATCGGCGGCGGGAGAGTGAAGTTTAGCTGTGCGGGTAAACTTCGTGTTTCAGTCTCAGGAACACGCAGGAAACCGGCAGCATACGCGGAAATAGAACCACTCCAAAGCCGCCATACGACGCGGGACAATGCGACCGGCACAAGGTATGGGAGCAACGAGCTGACAAAGCAACCTGCAATGAATGAGAACAGCATAAGAGTAGCCTACCTGGATCATGCCGGGGATATCGGCGGAGGCGCGCAGGAGGCGCTACTGGATATCCTCCGCTACCTGGACCGCGATGTCGTCGAGCCTGTGCTGCTGCATGCCGAACGTGCCGAGTGGCTCCGCGAGGTGGACCTGTCAGGCATCACCTGCCGCGCTGTATTCCCCGCATCGGCGCGTGTCCTGGAGCACTCGCGCGATGAACTGGCGGGCCTGGGCGCTCGCCTGAGCGGCATGTGGCAAAGCATCAGACCGGTGCGGGAGTTGCGCCGGGCCATCCTGGAAGAAGATGTTGACATCGTGCATACCAATACCCTCAAGTGTCACGTGCTGGGCGGGCTTGCGGCCAAGTGGGCCAAGAAGCCACTGGTATGGGATGTGCGCGATATTCTGGAGCCGGGCGCGGCCCGTTCGCTGCTGCTCAGAGTGGCGAAGATCACCAGGCCGCATATTGTGGCAATGTCGGCGGCGGTTGCCGAGAGCCTGGCCGATGCACACTGCGACACCACCGTTGTGCTGGGTGCGCGACCGGTTGCGAAGTACCGGCCCCGGCCGCCTGATGAGAAGCTGCGCGAAGAGCTGGGCCTTCAACCCGGGGCGAAAGTCTTGTCCGTAATCGCCAGGCTAACGCCCTGGAAGGGTCACCAGATACTGCTGCGGGCTCTTAGAGAGGTGCTGCAGCAGGAGCCGGCGGCGCGGCTGCTGGTCATCGGCGACACCGGCTTCTGGGAAAGCGATTATAAGGAAACCCTTCAAGAGCAAGCGGAAGCTCTGGGCTGCGCGGAGGCAGTCAGATGGCTGGGCTTCCGGGAGGATGTTCCGGAGCTGCTGGCGCTCACAGATGTGGTAGTGCTGCCATCGCGGGATGAGCCGTTCGGCATG
>JALGTY010000513.1 GCA_029821145.1 Candidatus Zipacnadia bacterium | reverse complement strand
CGCCGACTGAGAGGAGTGGCGCTACTATGTCCACAAGCACGCGACCCAATGTCGTGCTATTCGTCACAGACCAGGCCCGGGCGAAGGATACCGGGTACTGGGGGAATCCGCTGATCCGGACACCAAACACCGACTTTGTCGCTCAACAGGGGGCGGGGCTGCGGTGGTGCTTCGTGCAGAACCCCGTCAGCACGCCCAGCCGCGTGGCAATGGCCTCCGGATGGTACTGCCATGTGAACGGACACCGCACCATGCACCACATGCTGCGACGTCATGAGCCGAACATGCTTCGCTATTTCAAGGAAGCAGGCTATTACGTGTGGTGGGGCGGCAAGAACGATATGATCAACGAACAGGTGATCCCGCTGTCCTGTCATGAGCGTGTGTTTGGCAGCGGCGGGCAAGAGGTCGTCACCAAGGGCCCGTGGGAGCCAGGAGACCGGCTCTATCACACCTTCCTGTGGGGCGAGATGCCGGAGAACTATGGCCCCTCATTGAGCGATGACTATGTGGCCCGGCAGGCCGGTGAATTCATCGCCGACCCGCCGCAGGAGCCGTTCTTCATGCTCATCAACCAGACATTTCCCCATCCGCCCTATGCCGTCGCGGAGCCCTACTTCTCGATGTATGACAGAGAACAGGTGCCCTTCCCGATCCGGCCGCCGGAGAACTTCGCCGGCAAGCCGAAGATCCTGCAGATGGTCCATGAGCGGATGCGCATGGATGAACTCAGCGATGACGAGCTGCGCGAGATCGTCGCCGTGTACTGGGGCATGGTGACGAAGACCGACCGCAACCTGGGATGGGTAATCGAGGCGCTGCAGGACAGCGGCAGGTGGGACAACACCGTCATCGTCGCGACCTCCGACCACGGCGACTTCGCGGGCGACTACCAGTCAACGGAGAAGATGCAGAACACCTTTGAGGATTGCCTGGTCAACGTGCCCTTCACCATCCGTGTGCCCGGTTGTGAGCCATTGCCTGAACCCTCGGAGGCGCTCGTGGAGATGATTGATCTGCTGCCGACAGTGGCCGAGGTGTGTGATCTGGAGCTCGGGCATACGCACTTCGGCAAGTCGCTGATGCCCGTTCTGCGGGGGGAGACGGACGAGCACAGGGCGTACGTCTTCTCTGAAGGCGGGGCGCTGAAGGACGAGATACACACCCATGAGACCGACAGGCCGCATGAGAACCTCTACTGGTCGCGCCCGGCGCTCCAATTCAACCAGCCGGAGGTCCACGGGAAGGCCGTCATGGTACGGTCGCATGAGTGGAAGTATGTCCGGCGCCTCTACGACACCGATGAACTGTATGATCTGAAGCGCGATCCGAACGAGGTTCACAACCTGATTGATGACCCGGCGTACAAGGACATCGTACAGGAGATGACCACCGTGCTGGCCGACTGGTTCCTCGAGACCGGCGATGAGGTGCCCTGGCGCTGGGACCTGCGGACCAGCAAAGAGCCACACCCGGACTGGTCGGCGGATGTGGCAAGGCAGGGCTTCGTCAGGGATGTCGAGCCAGGCCCGGCGGACTAGGCCTCGGCCTCCACCCACACCGGGCTGGACCAGGCCATCTGGCCGTTGCTCTGGATCACGCGGATGATGTAGAAATCAGCCTCGGGCGCACGCCGTGCGCCCCTACAGTCGTCGCGTAGCTCGGGCTTCCAGCCCGAGTCGCTGTTGTCGTCCGCAGCCTCGTCGCTCCAGGTGAACTCGCAGGCGTACGACGCCGGCACGACAAGACGGTGGAACAGCACCGCCTCCTCAGTAAACTCGCCGACGAAGTGGCTTGAACTGCTCTCCATCAGATCCGCAAGACTGTGCTCGTAGTGCAGGTCATGAGGCTTGCTCAGCTTCAGGCTCACCGATGTGTCCGGCTGGCCGTCAATCTCCAGGATGACGCCCTTGGTCGGGTCCTCGTTGAAGGCCTGGTGGCGTGAGGTGAAGGAGGTGAAGGACAGGCCGCTGGCAGTAACATTTCGGAAGGTATCGCGGCGGTCATCGTCGCACGGCCCGGACTGAATTATCGGCGTCGCCTTCACCACAGTGCCCCCAGCGACTCCGATCTCGCCTTTCCAGTCGCAGGTGCGGGCCATATCGAGAGCCGCCCACGGGCCCCATCCCCAGCGGATGCGCAGTTTGGCCCGACCGCCGGCGAACGGGTCCTGCGGGAGCACGGTCGGGACGCGCTCGGT
>JALGTY010000512.1 GCA_029821145.1 Candidatus Zipacnadia bacterium | reverse complement strand
CGTGCGCCTGCTGGCACAGCAGGCCACCGACCCGGTGATCATCCTGGGGGCTGACCGCGCTGACAACCTGCTCTTCCGCGAGGATCTCGCCCGGGCTGGTGAGCTGATCGTGACGACTGAGGACGGCAGCATGGGGCAGCAGGGCACCACAGTGGATGCCTTGCGCGATCTGCTGGCAGATGGCGATTGGGGCGACGCGAGCTTCTGTAACGTGGGCCCGGAGCAGATGATGGTAGCTGCGGCGCAGCTACAACACCAGGTCGTGCCGGCGGAGCGGATACACTTCAGCATCGAGCGGCACACTGAGTGTGCGGTCGGCCTCTGCGGCAAGTGTTCACTGGACGGCTACCGGATGTGCGTGGACGGGCCGGGCTGTTCGCTGGCGCAACTGGGACCGGACACGGCGTTCGGCAAGTGGCGGCGCGGGCCGTCGGGCCGCCGCATCCCGGTCTAGAAGCGGTTTCAAAACATCGTTTTCGTACCCAGGGGACAGTCCCTGAAGGGACAGTCCCCCTCATAGTTGGCGATATTCCAGCAGCGCAGAGCCCGGCCGGTCCGGTACCCTCACCTCGAACCTGGCAAGCTCGCCTCCAGCCACGGTTCGCATCTCTGGCTCGTCGAAAGAAAAAGTCACGCCGGCCTCATACGTTGCGTCCTCATTGATTCCCCTGAGGACTGCCTGCATAACCGGAAAGGAACTGTCGTGACGGCGCAGGAAAACGGCAAAGCCCGCCTCTAGATCGGGGCAATGAAACTGGTAGGCGCACCAGTCATGCGCGGCAAGCGTCAGCGGCAGGAGAGGGTAGAAATCGCCAAGGAAGTAAGGGCGCAGGCGCTTGAGCTCCTCAATGGCCCTCCTGGCCTCGGCGACAGGAAAGTCCTCCCGCAGGATGTCCCCGTACGGGACCACTCCGCTCGACATAGCACTGCGGAAGGCGTACGGCGTGTAGGTCCAGACGGCGGCGGTATGCAGTGGCACCCAGCGTGAAAGACCGGCGGTCTGGCATTGGTCGCCGATCTGCAGCCCCGGGCCATGCGCAGGGCCACCTACGTCGGAGAAATCGCTACGCCATAGGGGGAAGGAGCGCGAGGTGGTTTCAAGGTCAATCCTGCGGCCGCCGCTGGAACAGTTGTCTATTACAAGTTGTGGGTGCCGCCGGCGCAGGTCATCCCAGAAAGCGTAGAGGCCCTCAATATGGCGGATCTCGCTCATACCAACGCGGTCGGGACTGTCGGCAGCCTGCCAGTACGATGCCGGGTTCATGTTGAAGTCCTGGCGGTAGATGTCTATTCCGACCTGCGTGATCATCCTGGAAACGAGTTCGGTGACGTAAGCGCGGGCCTCAGGCAAGCCGAGGTTGAGCAGGTACCTATCTTCACTTTCCGGCGAGCGCAGCAGAAACTCCGGGTGCTCGGTGGCGATGCGAGTGGTGGGACGTACGCGCTCCGGTTCGAACCAGAGGACGAATTTCATCGCCCGTTCATGAGCGGCCTCCGCAATTGGGGCAAGCCCGTGCGGAAAACGCTCCGGATTCACCTGCCAGTTGCCGACTTCCTCCGACCATTGCTTGCCGGACCCATACCAGCAGGCGTCTATCCAGTAGGCTTCCGCGCCGATCTCGCCGGCGCGTGCCATGACGGCCAATTCCCCCGCTTCACTCACATCGCCGGTGAAGTAGTAGCGCGCCTGGGAGTTACATGCGACTGGTGGCAGAACGATCTCTCCGTTGATGCGCGGCACATAGTGAGTCAGAAGCAGCCGCCGCAGCAGGTTGTTGCCAGTCGCTGGATCGTCTCCACGCCAGTCAATCAGCAGAATACGCGGCGTGCGTATGGACTCGCCCGGATGCAGGCACAGGTGCGTCGCCGACATGCCCGCAGCCATACGCAGGGCGTTTTTATCGCGGTCAAAGCTCGCCTGCCAACCGCCGGTCCATCCTATCGCCGCCACCGTCCCGCCATCTTTCCCCTGCAGGTTCATAAAGGGGAAAACCCCGTCAGCAGAGCGACCGCTTGTGGCGGCGAGCCGGAAACATTCTCCAGAAATAAGCTCATTTGCCAGAGGCAGAAAATCGTCCATCTTCGCCATACTGCCCTTCGCGTGATGGAGGATAACGCGCTCATCATCAGCCACCGGCAGGCTCATATCCAGCGGAAGGATATCGGCGATGATTGGAGTGTCCGCCGTGCTCCGATTCGC
>JALGTY010000078.1 GCA_029821145.1 Candidatus Zipacnadia bacterium | reverse complement strand
TCGGAGGCGTCGTTGCCGTACTCGGCGGCCACGGCAGCGATGCGTTGCTGCAATGCCTCAGGTTCGGGTGAGGCTGCGTCGGATACTGCGCCCGGGGTGTTGGGCGGCAGTGCCATCTGCTCCTGTTCGGCCTTGTGCGGGAGGTCCTCAAGCTCCTGGTAGGCAGCTTGTGCGCGCTGGACGAGCCATTCTTCGCCGTCTTGTTCTATCGCCAGAGAGTCGAGGCGCTCGATGGCCAGGCGCGGGCGCAGGTCATGAATGGCGGCGAACAGAAAGCCCTCAAGAGCGGGTAGGTCCCAGCTTTCCCGAGGCATGCTTTGACCGGCCAGCCGCTGTGTGCCCTGGATGATGCGAGTGTGAATAAGGGCGAATTCGCGCTCCGAATACACCTCCAACGCGACGGCGGGGATGACTTCGTGAAGCTCCTGCGAGTGGATGCCGTACAATCCGGATAAGGCCAGTTGGTCGAGTGCGGCGGGGTATCTGACGGCGATGGCCCGGGCGACATCTATCAAGCGCGCGATGGGCACGTCTTCGCCATTGTCAGAGAAGCGGGCGATGATCCTGGCGATGTCTTCCTGCACTGTCTCGCGGCGGATGCGCTCGGCACGCTTGGGGTCCATGGAGCGGCTGAGTTGGGCGTGCTCCTCAGCCAGGTCCTGTAGATACGCGGCGAGGTCCTCGCCCTGTTCGGCCCGGTTGATGAGATGGCGTTCGGCCAGCTTCAGCGACAAGCCACTGGCGGCGACCTCAACGTCATCGTCCTCCTCGGCCTCAAGAGGCACCGCGACCACACGGTGGAGCCGGTCATACATGGCTTCGAGGTCCCACTCGTCAGGTGGCCGACTGGGGTCGGCATGCGCGGCCACCACGCCCTCGGCGGTGCGGCGGATCATGGCCTCGATGCTGGCATGAACGTTTTCACCCTCCAGCACCCGGCGGCGTTGCGCATAGATCACCGAGCGCTGGATGTTCATCACATCGTCGTACTTGAGAGTGTTCTTGCGGATGCCCATGTTGCGCATTTCGACCTTGCGCTGGGCACTGTGGAGGGTCCTTGAGATGAAGCTATGGGCAACCGGCTCTTCCTCCGGCCACTGGGCAGTGAGAATTGCGACGCGCTCCGTACCGAAGAACTTCATCAGTTCGTCTTCGAGTGAGACAAAAAAGCGCGAGGAGCCCGGGTCGCCCTGACGCCCGGAACGGCCACGCAACTGATTGTCAATGCGGCGGCTTTCGTGACGCTCGCTGCCGAGGACATGCAAGCCGCCGACGCGCTTGACGGCCTCGTACATCTCGGGGATGGCGCTGCCCGTTTCGGGGTCCCTGCCGCCCAGAACGATGTCCACACCGCGGCCGGCCATGTTGGTGGCGACGGTGATCATCCCAGGGGCACCCGCCTGTGCGATGATGCGCCCCTCCTGTTCATGCCGCTTGGCGTTGAGAAGGTTAAGCTGGCTTTCGTGCTGGTCGTCGCCAGGCGTCATGCCCTCGGCTAGCATGTTGCGGAGGCGCTCGCGGAACTCCGCCACAGTCTGCGTGTCGGTGCTCTGGTCAATTACGCCGACGATGAAGAGCAGTTGGTCCAGATTGACATCAATCAGGATGTCAGGGTCGAGTCCAATGGCCTCAACGATGTCACTAAGGTGGACTTCGTCGTCCTTGCTCTTGCGTTTAAGATGTGCAGCCTGTCCGGCGAGATCGGCAATAGGCTGGCGCAGCAATTGCAGCCAGGCCTCACGGCGGTCCTTGGCAATGTCTTTTCTGTTGAGTATTTCGGAGAGCAGAATCTGGACCAAGGCGTGAGCGCGTAAGCGGGAGCCCTCAAGGCGCTCGCCGATATGCTCGGACACGTCCACGGAGCGGGTGCCGACCAGCACCGGCTGCTGGCGGACATGCATGTTGATGATTTCATTGACGATGCCGCGATACTTGGCTTCCTGCGTCTTGTAGATGACATCAGGATGATCAATGCGGACGACGGGTCTGTTGGTGGGTATGACCACAACACGAGCGCCATAGACGCTGACGAACTCGGGCTCCTCGGACTTGGCAGTGCCGGTCATGCCGGCGAGCTTGTCATACAGGCGGAAGAAATTCTGGTAGGTGATAGATGCCACCGTCTGGCGCACGCGAGGGGCATAGACGTGTTCCTTGGCTTCGATGGCCTGGTGGAGGCCGTCGGAGTAACGGCGGCCGGGCTGGAGGTGGCCGGTCAGCTCGTCAACTATGACAACCTCGCCCTCCATCACCACGTACTCGTGGTCTTTGTCATAGAGAAAGTGGGCTTTGAGAGCATTGTCCACGAGCTGGACGATCTCGACATTTTCGGGATCCACCAGCGAGCTGTCTTTCATGTCCATCTGATCTTCGACCCAGATCATGCCAGCTTCAGTAAGAGAGGCCTGGTGGTCCTTCTTGTCATAGGTGAAGAATGGGTCGTCCTCATCGTTGGCGCGGATCATCCTCTCGACCAGTGCATTGAAGAAGTCATAGTCGGCGCCGCCGGAGCCGGCTGCGCCGGAAATAATCAGGGGCGTGCGGGCCTCGTCAACAAGGATTGAGTCGGCTTCGTCCACGATGGCATAGTGCAATTCTCGCTGGGTGAGCTGTGCCGGACTGGTGGCCATGTTGTCGCGCAGATAGTCAAAGCCCAGCTCGCTGTTTTCGACATAGGTTATGTCCTTGCGATACATGGCGCGGCGTTCAGCAGCCGTCATATTGTGCTGGATGTAGCCGGCGCTCATGCCCAGGGCCTCGTATATCTGGCCCATCCATTCGGCCTGCCAGCGCACCAGGAAGTCGTTGGTGGTGACCAGATGAGCGCCCTTGGCGGGCAAAGCATTCAGATAAAGCGGCATCGTGGCCGTAAGGGTCTTGCCCTCGCCAGTCTTCATCTCGGCGACCATGCCCATGTGGAGGGCGACTGCGCCTATGGTCTGCACCTTGAAGGGCCGCTCGCCAAGGCTTCTGTCGGCCGCCTCGCGCACCGCCGCGAACGCCTCAGGGAGCAAGTCGTCGAGAGTTTCGCCGCCGGCCAGTCGCGCCCTGAACTCGGCAGTCTTGGCACGGAGCTGCTCGTCGGAAAGCTGCCGGAAGTCGTCTTCGAAGGCGAGTGCCTGATTGGCTCTGCGGGCCAGCCTGGCGATCTCGCGCTCGTTGGGGTCAACCAGACGTTTTATTGCTTGCCAAACGAAAGTCATGAAAGGTTTCAACCATCCTGGAGTCGGGCTGGGCTTCGACAAGCTCCCTTCGACAAGCTCAGGGCGCACACGGCAGCCCCTGCGGGAAAGCCCGACCTACGCGGCGAGTGCTATTCGTCGCGGGCTGGAAGAGTAGTTATGCAGATTTCTAATCATAAGAGCGATTTAGAGCTTTGCAAGAGCCTCCCATTGCACATTGCCCTGCTGTTGGAAGGGCTGCGTCGAGCAGCGCCCTGTCGTATCGGGCGTTGGGAGGCCGGCCCACGCAGGGCGCTGTCCTGGCGAACTCTGCGCACCCAAACGGCCAACGACAACGGCTGGGCCAGCCTTGTGAGCTTTGCTTTGCAAAGCTCACTGCGACAGGCCCTTCCATTACGACCAACGACCCGACACGGTCACCACATAGCTTGAGTTACCCAAAGTTTGCGTAAGTACAGTGGAAGGCCGAGCCGCACGGGAATATGTTTGGGATGCGCGACAGGCCCCTTCGACGGCTGCGACAACGGCAGCAGGCTCACTGCATATCCACGATAGCGCCCTCGTGCACCCACTCAGGGGTGAGCTGTACCTGCTCCTCGCTCACCACCGGCTCGGTGTCGGGCGGGTCGGTGTTCCCGGTCAGGCCATTGATGTCCACCCGCAGGCCGATACTCTTGTCGGAAAAGTCGTAGCTGGCCGACCAGGTAAGATAACGGCTGCGTCTGCTCAATTCCAGCGTGTAATCGCGTAGCGAGGACCGCTTCAAATCGTAGCGGCCATCACTGTGAAAGGCCCAGCGATGGCTCATTTTCCAGCCCAGCGTTGCATAGGCCTCGGACTCGATATCCACGTCATCAAAGAAAAATGGCGATTGACCATCCAAATGATGGCGCGTCAAGACCAGAGATGCACTGAGATCATCGGAGAGCCGTCCCCCTATACCTGCCTCAACGCTGAGATCACGAAACCGAGTTCCGCGGCCGTAGAAGTTCTGAGTAAGCGTTGCGCCCCACCAGGTGCCGTCTCTTTTTTTCTTTTGCTCGAGATTGCGGGCGTAATCAGCCCACACCGATAGCCGCTCATCAGAGCGCATCGCGGTGCTGGGGTCCTCGTCGCGCTCGTGGAAGCGTCCGAGACTGACGCCAGTCTCCCAGTCGGCGTGAGGTTGACCCATGTCAAAATGCCTGACGTACCGTATCTCCGGCAGTCTGCTGATGGCGAGGCGACGGGTGATATCGTCGGTCATAGGCTCCTGGCGGCCGGCATAGATGCCCAGGTCGTATTCGGTACTATCGCGGACGAGGCTGGCAACTCCACGGAAGTGGCTTCTGGTTGCCAGTCGCCCGCTGACAGTACCGAGCCAGGGGCTGTCAGCTTCGGTAAACTCGTACTGGAATGGGATGTACAAGCCGTCATAGCCGGAATAGCCGGGGCATGAATAGGCGAGCTCCTGGCCTTGGCTTGTGGGGTCGCCTGTGATATCAAAGCTGAGCTTGGGCAACAGAGGGATGGGAAGGCCGAGGAAGTACAGCTTGCCGCGATATACCGTGGCCTTGCCGGTCGTCGAATCATAGACGATACGCGACGCCCCCGCTCCCACATCCGGCTTGTACGGCGAATCACAGGGCGTGACCATACCATTGATGATAACGAACTGCGATCCCGCCTCGGACTTGATTTCATCGCCATAGAAGTAGCCACGAAGGACCTGGCCGTCTTCGCGGGGGAAGTCCACGCTGACAGCAACCTTGGTCAAGCGCATTTCATCTGTACGCAGGTCGAAGTGGAGGTCCTCACCGCGAAAGGCGGCCTGGTCAGTGCGCATCAGTATGGAGCCATGGGCCTCCAGCACCTGGCCGCGCATATCATAGTGTGCAGCCTCGGCGCGAATTGCCAGCCGCGGGCTGTCGGGGTCGTTGGTGTACGCCAGAATGCGGACGTTTCCAGTGACCTCGGTGTGGCCCGTAGCCTCGTCATACACCGTATTGTCGCCGTGGATATGGACCGTCAGCACCGGTTTTTCAGCGTCCTGTGCACCGGCAGGCTGAACACCTCTCCCCGCAGCGAGTACCAGGACACATAGCAGTAGCAGACTCCGCATCTATCTTTCCGTTCCTGGACGCCAGACACGTGCCTCGAATCGTGAGTTCGGAGAGAATTATAGCACACCGCGCCCGTGGTAGGCAAAGATGGCCGCGGTCTTGCCTCCGCTCCCACGTGTAGCACTCCCGCTGGCCCGCTACTCGAAGTCGGCTCTTTTCACCTTTCTTGCCGCCAAGAGAGATTCTTTGAAAAAAAGTCTTGACATGCCGTGGAATTGTGCTAGCATTAACGTTAATACATGGACGTTAACCCTTCATGGTCCATGTTCTGGTAGTCGTTCGTGCGCCGTAAGTGCGGGAGGTATTTGTATGGCTGTGACCCAGCGCCAGATCGCTGAACTGGCCAACGTATCGGTCAACACTGTTTCTCTCGTGTTGAGGCACGTCCCTGACCTCATTGTAAGCGACGCCACCCGCCAGCGTATCCTCGATATTGCCGAAGAACTTGGTTATCGGCCGAACCCACATGCACGAGCCCTCGTCGGCGGGAAGGCGCCGCTTATCAAGATCGTGTGCCGGCCCTGGGACTTGTATATCTCCAACATGAAGGCCGCCACCTTGCTCACTGCCCTCAGTGATCTGGGCCGTAATCTGTCTGTCTCCGACGTTGTGAGACAGGACGATCCGCAGGACGCTGCGGACGCGCTGCTGTGGGGTTCGCCGGAGGCGGTGGTGTTCCCATGGCTCACTCTGCCTGTTGATTTCGTGGCGCCAGTGTGCCAGGCACTGCACGATGAAGGCGTACATGTGGTCATCGCGGATTGCAGTGAGCTCCCACCGCCGGACGTCCCCTGTGATGCAGCCAGCCTGGATAGACTGGGCGGTGCAACGCTGGCGCTCTCTTACCTTATCGAACTGGGCCACCGCCGCATTGGCCTGGTGACCGGTCCAGGATACGATGATCGCCGGCAAGCGTATGAACTGGTCCTTGCGCAGCATGATATTACAGAGCGCTTCATAGGGGAGTCTGAGCCAGCTCCTTCACTAGGCGATAGCGAGCGGCAAGCCGCCCTGGCACTCGGAGGCGCGCAGGCCACCGAGCGCCTGCTAAAGGACAATCCTTCGGTTACGGCGCTGATGTGTTCATCTGACATGACGGCGCTCGGAGCGATGCATGCTGTCCATCGGCTTGGTCTGCGCGTACCCGAGGATGTAGCACTGATCGGTTTGCACAATGAGCCGTGGACGCAGTTCTTGCCAGTGCCGCTGAGTACGATGGCTGAGCCTGTGCATGAGATGTGTGAGCTGTCAAGACGGTTTCTGGGACAACGGCTTGATGGCGACACCCAGCCGTGGCAACGCGCCAAACTAAGCTACGAACTGATCGTGCGCGAATCCAGCGGCCCGCCGCCTGGCCGCGCCGCGTCAATCAAGGCAACAAGTGCACGGCCCTGACAACTGCGTCAGGCACTTTGTGCAACACCAATCTACAGAAACAAGGAGGCGTTACAGATGCGAAAAGGATTCACCCTCATTGAATTGCTGGTGGTGATCGCAATAATTGCGATCCTGGCGGCGATACTTTTCCCGGTGTTCGCGAGGGCGCGGGAGAAGGCCAGGCAGGCCTCGTGCCTGTCGAATGTGAAGGAAGTCATGCTTGCCATACTGATGTATGCCGACGACTACGACGAGACGCTGTGTCCTGCTGCGTACTGGTCCGGCATGTATTGGTATGTCGCCATTGATCCCTATCTGGGGACCACGAAAATACTGCGGTGTCCTAGTGGTGATAGGGATATGACTAGAGGGCCTGGACGAAATACAGACTATGGGTGGAACTACCAGGAGTTCGGCCTCTTCAACGACAGTCGGCCCGGCTGGGTCACCAAGCTGGCTGAACTAAACAGCCCGTCAGAGACTATTTTGATATGTGACAGCACGGGAAACTCAAGTACCTATCTTATATACAGGTTCTGGGGCAAAGAGTTGCACAACGGTGGTGCGAATTTTGGTCTGTGTGACGGCCACGCCAAATGGTTTAACCCTCAGCAAGTAGTCAGACAATCAGGTTGGTGGCGTGAAGACCATCCTTAGGCAGTAGTCTCTGCGGTCTTCGGCTGCCCCGGCCCGGTTCACGAGCGCCGGCTTCTCGCCCCCGAGTTCGCTGCAGCCGTTATACAGGCAGGTTCTAGCCCGCATTATTCCTCAACGCGTAACTAGCATGATACAGGGAGATTCTAGCATGGGTATGGCCGCTTCGCACAACACGAAATTCCTGCTGACTAGTGTTACCGTTATTGCCTTGGCGACTGTCCTGATAAGCTTGGCGGGAGAGGGCGTGGCTGATGGTGCCGTCGGCGAGCAAATGATCTACCAGTGCGACTTTGACGAGAACATCGGCTCAGGGTTTGCAGTAGATCCCTACGGCTGCGGAGCCACGCTATCCAAGGACAGACCTCACAGTGGTGTCTATTGCCTGTCTTGCCAGGGCAACAGAGACCACTTGCAGTATTTCGGGCTTGTGGAGAGCCTGCCGCTGATGCCGGGGCGTACATACAAGCTGACGGTGTGGTCGCGCATCAACGGCACTCCCCTGACCCTCATTCATGTGTTCTTCCACAAGAAGGGCAAGATGTCCAGCCCACTACGCGGCGCGCGTATGCAGGTTCCACCTTCAGAAGAGTGGCGCGAGAACGATCTGGTCTTCACCGTGCCGCCAGAATTCGACGGAGGCGAGCTCCGGTTCCGTTTCTCTGCAGCCGCACCGGAGGTCGTCGGGTGCTTCGATGATCTGACGATCTCGCTCTTGCCGCCCGGTTTGAAGGCGGAGTATCACTGCTCCTCCCGCAAGCAGGTCGTAACGGTTGTGGTAAATGTGGCGGACTATGTGGAAAAGGTCTCTCTTGACCAGATGGCGCTCGAAGTGGCCTTGGTGAGTGTGAAGACCGGCGAGAAGCTTGCGGGCAAGACGGTCACGGGACTGCCGTCGCTTGTTTCTGACGTGGAGTTCCCGATAGATCAACTGCCAGGCGGAGAATACGAGATCGTGACCAGTCTCCGCGGCCTGCAGGACGAGCTGCTCGATTCGGTGAAGCTCGAGGACTTCAGGGTGTTTCGCGATCCTGAGTGGGCAGGCAATAAGCTGGGGATGTTGACGGCCGAAACCGGTCCCCCTCCGCCATGGCCTCCGGTTGAGTGTGAGGATAACCGAGTCACCTGCTGGGGCCGAGAGTACGCCCTCAGCGATATGGCGTTGCCTGAAGCCATTCGGGTGCAGGGCAAAGAGATCCTGGCCGGTCCCGTCCGGCTGATAATCGGTGACGGGACAACGAATACGGAGATGACCCTCAGTAAGTCTCGCCATGATAGCTTGCAAGCGACCTTCACCGCGTCTGGTGTGAGCAAGGGACTTGAGTTGAGGGCGAAAGCCGAGATCGAGTTCGACGGCATGATGAAGTACACGGTGGGCCTTATCCCCAAGAATGGCGAGACGGCTACTGTGGAGTCCCTGAGCCTCGAGGTGCCTTTCAAGAGACAGACGGCGTCTCTGCTGCAGATGGTGCTGCAGGCCTCGAGTTGGGACGGAGGCCTGACCGCCGATCTGGCCAAAGAGCCTTCGTGGGAGCTGAGGGAATTCTGGCCCCATGTCTGGATTGGCAACGAGGACCGCGGCCTGGCGTGGTTTGCGGAAAGCGACAAGGGTTGGCGAGTGGACAAAGGGCCACACTTCCAAACGAAGGCTGAGGGAGATGTCCTGCGGTTTGTGGTGAACATCATTGACACTCCCACTGAGATCAAGCGTCCGCTCCGTCTGGTCTTCGGGCTTCAGGCGACCCCTACGCGCCCTCCGCATCCCAGGTGGAAGGACATTCGCTTCCGGACCAAGTCCATCCCCACCAACGCAGATGTTCGTTGGTCTAATGCGGCGTATGATAAGTATTACGGTTTCCCTCTGGCCGCCGATGACCCAACCGCCTTCAAGGAGCTTCTGGCCAGTTGCGAGTACCCTCTACGGCTGATGTACCTGCGCCACTGCGACGAGGGCGTGCCTGAGTTCAGATACTACGAGGACCGCTGGAAAGCACCGGGCACTGTCTACAGCCTTGAAGACTCCGGCTTTCACCGTCACATGTTCCCAGTTGACAGCACCGACCCGCTCTGGCAAGATTTCATCGTCTCACGCATCCATGACTGGATCGCCAAGTGGAACATAAATGGCATGTATCACGACTGCTTCGGCCCGAACGTGAAGGACGGCACTGTTCGCATATTTGCTTTTCGCGAACTTGCCAAGCGCGTCTACACCATGCACCGCCGCCTGTGCCCGGAGGCGCTGACTATCGTCTTCGCGCAGCCCTACGTTCCCTTGATTTCCTTCAGCGACGCCATGCTGTCGGGAGAGATGTACCGGCACTCACTGGCACAGCAGGAATACTATCCGGCCTTTATGAGCTTGCCCGAATTCCGCGTGGAGAGCGTGATAAGCCTGGGGCCCGCACGCATGATCCTGCCGCAATACAAGATCGCCTATCGGGACTCTCTGCCGCATTCCGTGCACGCCATGGGGATGTTCTTCCTCCACGATCTGACGGTGTACGCATCTTGGTTCAGGATGGACGTGTACGACGACCTGGAGACCCGCCGCATCAGATTCGGTCGCGCGGAGAGCATCTTCCATCCCTATTGGGGGCCCGCCGGCCGCGTCACGGTGCACGATGAGGGGCTTCGGGCGAGCTACTACGAAAAGCCCTCCGGTGGTCTGCTGATCACCTTGGCCAACGTCTCGCCCAACGACGTCGCTGACACAATAGAGGTTGACCTGCGAGGGCTAAGAGGCAAGCGTGAAACGGTGCTGTACGATCCCCTGACCCAGACGGAGAGTACCGTGGCCTTGGGCTCCGGAGGGAGCCTCCCGGTAAAGGTCAAGGCTTACATGATGCTGTTGATCCAGGTAGGGGAGTAGCCAACGCCGGTATGTGCCGGCCCCAGGAAACACCACAGGGCCTCGTGGATGCGGCTCCAAAAGCAATGGGAAATCCACCGTTCAGCGGTCATCGCGCTTCCCCCCAGCAGAAGGCGCGGCACGGCGGTAGATCAACGGCCGCAGTCGGCAACGGGGCAGGCCGTGCGAGCGCTCTTCTCTTATGCCGAGTTCGATTATCAACTGCCGCCCGGCGCTCGTGTAACCGATGTGACAGAGGGCAAGATAGTCGAGACCTCCGGCATCTTGAAGACCGAGTGCTGCCATACCTGGGAGCTGCGGTTCCGGCAACAGCGGCTGGAGCGGATCCGCCGGGCCAAAGCGGCCCTGCAAGCAGAGGCCAGCAATGGCTGGCCCCAGAGCAATCAGTGTGTTGCGCGAGG
The DNA here is from genome assembly GCA_029821145.1 of Candidatus Zipacnadia bacterium. Taxonomy (GTDB): domain Bacteria; phylum Armatimonadota; class Zipacnadia; order Zipacnadales; family UBA11051; genus UBA11051. The sequence continues at coordinate 1,459 of JALGTY010000078.1, read as the reverse complement.
AATCCTACGCATAGCAGGAAAGCATATGGATAATGCCGGAGGAAAGGACAGGAACGAAAAATGTTGGTAGCTATCATCGGAGGGACGCGCCACGTCGGGCTGTCCATCGTCAGACTGTTGGTCGAGGCCGGGCACCAGGTTGCGGTGTACAACCGGGGACGCACGGCCGCGCAGCTTCCTTCCAGTGTTCAGCGATTTGTGGTGGACCGGAAGGTCCCGGGTCAGCTTGCCCCGATGCTGCGCGACCACCGCCCGGACGCAATCATTGATATGATCGGATTTGCAGTGGAAGATGTAGAAGAGGTTTACTCGGCTCTACCGTCGTTACTTCATTATGTATTTTGCAGTACCACTGCTGTTTACGGTCGCATTGGTACAACTACCCCTGACGAATCTACCCCCGTCGCTCCATACGACTCATACACCTTCGGCAAAGTCGCTTGTGAGGAGTTTCTGACAGAAAAGCACCACAGCAGCGGCTTTCCTATGACCATATTACGGCTGGCTCATCCCTATGGGCCGCGAGACCATCTGGCTTACACGGCTCGCCGTGAGGCCCTGTTTCTGGACCGGATGCGGCATAGCCGACCGATCATTATTCCGGGAAGCGGGCAAACGCGAATCCATCCCATCTATGTGGAAGACGCGGGACGCGCGTTCGTTCACGTACTGGGGCGGCCAGAATGCATGGGCTGCATCTATAACCTCGCTGGCGAACAGATTCTGACGCTTGACGAGTATTTCGCCTCCATCGCCAGGGTTATTGGGGTGCCTCTCGTGGCACGCAAGTTCCCCGGCAAGTTTTTCGAGGACAATGCGCATCTCTGGGCTGAATGGCGGCGGCAGTTTGACTTTGGCGCTGACTGGGTCAAGTACGAAAGTGCATTCGATATTAGTGCCTTGCAGCGTAGTGGTTTCCGGTGTCTCACGGATCATGCTACCGGAGTGGCTTTGACGTTGGAGTGGCTTGACTCGAATCACCTGATTCCACAGTCTTCCAACGAAGATGAAGAGGATATGATCCTCAGTCAAACAATGCAGAAGAATCAGGAATTCGCAGATCTCGCGGAGGATGATGGGCATTAGATTCAGAGACTACATACAGTCCGGATCAGCAGCTGCTACTGCCGCCTGCCCTCAATGACTGGCTGGAAGAGGGCCATCTGGCCCACTTTATCCGCGATGTGGTCGGGGAGGTGGATCTTTCCCAGATCTACGATGATTGCCACTCCCAGCGCGGTGGGCAGCCGGCCTACAGTCACCTCCAAAGGCCGGTCTGCGCTGCCGGGCGGTTCAATGGCCATGGAAAGGTCTATGAGGCGATACTGCTCGAAGTCAATTTCGAACATGTGCCGATCCTTCTCTCTTGAGGTCGCGGCGGCCACTGCCCCGACGGTTGACTGACACGGGCGGCTTCTGCTGCTACTGCTTCGCCTCCAGGCGGGCGTTGGCCCAGACC
>JALGTY010000511.1 GCA_029821145.1 Candidatus Zipacnadia bacterium | reverse complement strand
GGCCTTGTCCGCCGTCTCGTCGCCGGCCTCTCAATTCACTTCCAGGCCGTAGGCCTTCACCGGGTTGTCCCAGAACCACTTGTGCGCGATCTCCAGGCCCTCCTCCACGCTCATGAGGCCTTCTGTTACCCGCTCGGCGAACACGGTCGCGATATTGTCCTGCGCCATCCGCAGATGCCCGATGACCTTCCCCGAAGGCGAAGACCTTATTGACCGGCACGAAGTCGAGCAGCAGGCGTATCCCCTCGCGGGTCAGCGTCGGGGACATGATATGCGTCCAGCACAGATTCGTATAGACATTTGCGTAGTTCTTACCGCAAAGGACCGCGTCGTGCATTGACGGGAAGCTCAGGTGATAGAGATCAAAGGTGGTCTCGGGATGCCGCATGAAATACGGTATCATGTGCTTGCAGTCGAGCTTTGTGAAGTCGCCCCACATGCCGGCATGGACGGCTACGACCATCTCCTGGCGCGCGGCCTGCTCGAATAGCCGCTCCATCAGATATGTGTTCAGCGGGTGCATTTCCACAAGCGCGCCTGCTGTGCCGGTGCGCAATGCCTCAAAGGCCTCGACGGCCTCAGCTCTGCTGGCTTGCGGATAGGGCTGACACCGTGTCTTGATACCGACGGCTCCCTCTTCCTTCCAGCGTACCAGGCCCGCCTCCATCAGCGCAACGTACTCATCGAGGGTGTTGACCTTCTGTCCCAGGCCGGCGGCCCGCTGCTGAACCTCTTCCCACTTGGTGATGGTGCAGTAGTTGGTCGTCGGCATCAGGGGGATGAGGATATCGCTGTCGAGGTCGGTGCTGGCGCACTGTGTCAGCGAGTAGCGGATCTTGCATTTCTCGCGCAGTATCCAGTTGTAGATCCCGGGCTGGTTCTTCTCCTGCATCGCTGCCGAGATCTCCTGGTAGTTGTCATCATTGATGTCATCAAAGCCGTATAGCTCCTTTGCGGCGATAAAGCCGGCGCGCGCGTAGGAGCCGAAGCGGATTTCGTCCAGGTATTTCCGCAAGAGGCCCCAGCGATACTCCAGAGCGTAGTTGTGGTCGTGCAACCTCGTGTAGTCGGCCTCGGACATGCCGGCGGTGACGAGGTCCAGGTGCGTGTAGTGGCCGAACAGATTACACACATCGGCCGGCTCGTCGGTCCGCGTCTTTTCCGGCCCCAGGTGCTCGTGGCAGTCAATTATCTCGAATTCCCTGATTCCACTGAGCAGTTCAGCTTTCGCCTCGGTGAAACTCATCTTCATCCCTCCGTCTCGGTTCGGCAGGACAGGCTTGCGCGCCGTAGCTTTAGCGAAGGCGGGGCGTCTCGAAGCTGCCTTGCCTGTGCTTTGCGTGCCTCGCGCATCGCCCTCCTATCCCCCTTTGATTCCCCCTTCGGGTACCCGCGCTTCGCGCGGGTGTGGGAAGGGGGCTAGGGGGTTAGGCAGACCCGGCTCTCCGCCGTAGTACGCAGGGCAAAGGCGGAGGCTTACAGCTCATCCGCCACTGACTTCACCGCCTGGTCCACATGCTTGTCGAGTTCCAACACCTCGCGCGTCTCTTCGTAGGCGTCGCGGAAGAAGTTCAGGCGCTCCAGGCCCAAGTTGCAGGTGGTCAGCTCCGGGTACCGGCTGATATTCTCTACTCGCAATTCCTTATGATGGGCTATGACATAGGCCAAGTGGGCCGCCTGCGGAGTTTCCCCGAAAGCTGAATCGGCCCCGCGCAGGATCATATCCCTCGCCACGACGCGTATCGGCTGCGCGATCGGGCTGCGGCACCATTCGTACGCATAGTTATCGCTGTAATAGCGTGCTATCTGGCTTGCCAGCTTGGCGTCGTTGGGATGGGCGGCGATGGCAATGCGTATCATCGCCTCCAGAAAACCCCTCTGTACGGGGCTATGCTTGGGGCCGCCGAACCAGTTCCGCCTCTTCCCCACCTTACGACTTACCTTCTCTGCCAGGCGTCGCTTGGCCCCGGTCATGCGCAGCGCGGCGACGACTTTTTCGGTGTACTGCTCCATCTCCTCAAACTGCTCTTCGACTTGCTGCTGTACGCTTTGGTTTCTGAGTTGTAGTTCGCGATCTTCAGTCAACTATCTCATCCTCGTCTGTTGGCGCGTACGGAGATTAATGCAAGTAGCTCTGTTTGCAGACGTGCGCTCGCATTTTAGCACAAATATCGCCCAAAAGCCTCCCATTTTTCAGGAGGACTTTGCCTGTCATTCGCAAATAATAGGGCAAGTACCTTCCTGGGGGAAAGCGATTCGCCATTGTGCTGCTGCTTGCGCCGGCCCTGGCGCAGGCGCAGGAGCTGATATGTCTCGACACCTTCGAAGACGGCCTGGGGCAATGGGAGGCCGTCGCGGGCACCGCCGAACTCGTCACCAACCCGGTATTCGACGGCAAGCAGGCGCTCAAGCTCACCGGCTCCCCAGCAGCCGTCCTGCAGCGGCCGGTCGAGTTCACCGTCACCAACGACACTTACATCACCCTCGCCGCCAGTAACATGGGCCTGTTCTATGTCGCGGTGCAAGATACCGCAGGCAACTGGTACGCTTCGCAGCAGTCAACTCGCTCGGTCTGGTGGAGCCTGTATGCCCGGCTGATCGCTCCGCGCCGCTCGATGCACTTTGACAAGCTCAAGCCCGGCGCCCAGATACAGGCCCTCAAAATA
>JALGTY010000510.1 GCA_029821145.1 Candidatus Zipacnadia bacterium | reverse complement strand
CCATGAAAGCCTGCGCAGCTTCCTCGCTGTCGGTCAGATGGGATTGCTGTAGTCCGGAGACGTTGAATGCGCCAATCAGTTGCACGCACGCCTTGCGCAATAACTCAGCGCATCCTGCGGCCCGGATAGGGGAGATGTCCGCCTGTGCGCCCTGCACACCCAAGGCCAGTTGCAGGTCTGGCAGCCGGGTCAATTCGCCCGAGATAACAATATTCGCGCGGAGCAGCGTCGCAGCGCGCTCGGGCGCAGGTGCAGCGCCAACAGCGAAGCGATTGAGCGCAGATAACACCTGCTCGTCACTGAGGACGATGTAGTCCGATGAAATGGAGAGGGCATCGGTGATTGCAGCGGCAATGCCGGGCCCCCAGGAGTACCCACCGGCCTCGTCACTCGCAGGCAGCACCGCTACGACCGGCAAAGCCGTCGCCTGCAGAGACACGCAGAGCAGCAGAAGAGGTATGAACGCTATTGAAGCCCTTTTCATAGATAGGTCAACTACCCGCACGGGCTTGATAGATGCTTGCTACTATACCCTATAGTAATACTAGCCACTTTGCATGTCAAGTAAACGTGGGGGAATCAACCAGGCGGCAAAACGCGACGTCAGTGGCATCGGTGTCGGCTATCGGACTCCGGTTGAACCGTTTCGACACGCTCACGGTGCTGAGCAACGCCTAAGCACAAGCTGGCCGCCCTGAGCAATGCCAAAGGGCAAAGCCCGATCCGCGCGAACCGGTGTTGTCTGGCAAAACGTCACATCAGCATTGACAGATACTGCTCGGCATAGCGGCGGCCGGCTTGCATCACTATCACCAGCATCATCAGGGCGAAGAAGAACGCCACCGCTGCGACGGCGGTAGCCCACAGCCACCGGCCTCCGACCTCTTCGGTCTCATACATCCGCCATACACCTAAGCCGAATGTGCCCAGCGCCAGCAGAGCAGCCAGCATTGGCAGAAAAATGCTCGGAGGACGCTTCGGGGGAGGCGGCTCGGCTTCCGGCTCCTCGAGATCCGCGTACTGCCGGCTGCCCTCCCACATCGGCCGCATCAGCAGCACCGGCGTCCAGATGTTAAGCGCCCAGGCCAGGCCCAGAATCACGATCGCAATGTGGAACCAGTATTCCCTGCTCTGTTCGGCCATTGCTGGCTGTCCTTTCGGCCTGGTGGCTGTCAGAGAGTCGGGCATATTATTCAGAAATCGTTACCCGCCGAGTGAACGCGTAGCGCCCATACTTGATCTTTCGTGCCCCACATATTGTTTCCCGTTCATCGCACGGTCTGCTCGCATGGATTGTATGTCGCCCCTGTGTTACCCTCATAAGAGTTTTTGTGGAGGGGGTGTGGGGGAACCACTTTTTGCAAAAAGTGGTTTCCCCACAATGCCGTGCCTCAAGAGTCCGAGCTGTTGCGCCGCTGTTTGAACCAGCTTTTCAGCTTGCGCAGCGACCAGGTATTGATGACATTGTCGGCCTCGACCCAGCCGCGCCGCGCCTGCATCACGCCATAGCGCATGTGGGTGAGGTTCTCCGGGCCGTGCGCGTCGGAGTTTATGGACAGCCGGCAGCCCTGCTGGACGGCGAACCGAGCGTGAGTGTCATCCAAATCGAGCCGCCGCAGGGAGGCGTTGATTTCGAGCGCAACACCGTTTTGTGCACAGGCCGCAATGAGCTGGTCTATGTGCAGCCCGTACGGTGGGCGAGCAAGCAGCAGGCGACCGGTAGGGTGGGCGACGATGTCTATGATGCCGGATTCGACCGCGGCCACCATCCGCGCAGTGATCTTGTCCGCATCGGGAGAGAAGCCCTGGTGCAAGGCCCCGATTACGTAGTCGAACAACTCAAAGGTGCCCTCCGGCACGTCAACTGAGCCGTCCGAGAGTATATCCGCCTCAATGCCCTGCAGCACCCTGAACTTGGTACCTTCCTGTTTGAGCTTTTTGTTCAGCTTCACGATTTCCTCGTGCTGGGCCCTGACGCGGTCGGCGTCCATCCCATTGGCCACGGTGAGCGTCTCCGAGTGGTCGGTAAAACCGATGTACGCGTAACCCAGCTCCATACACGCCCGGGCCATCTCTTCGACAGTGGCACGCCCGTCGCTGTAGTATGAGTGCATGTGCAGGTCGCAGCGGATGTCGGAAAGCTCGATGAGCTGGGGAAGCTCATCTGCCTCGGCGGCGGCGATCTCGCCTCGGTCCTCGCGCAGTTCCGG
>JALGTY010000509.1 GCA_029821145.1 Candidatus Zipacnadia bacterium | reverse complement strand
GTTGCGCGAGCCACGGGTTCCAGCGCGACAACCAGGGCAGCAGCAGTTCTTCCTACTGCTGACAATCTAAACTCGCACCCGAACCAAGCGCACACATTCTCTGAGGCGCAGGAGGTACACCATGAGCAAACTTGCATTGTTTGGCGGCCCGAAGGCGATCGGGGACGGGCAGCAACTGAAATCATCGTGGAACCAAAAGAGCATGGAGGAGGGCCTGTGTGAGTACACGGGGGCCAAGTATGCCAAGTGCGTAAGCTCCGGGACCGCGGCCCTGGCCTCCGGGTTGTTCGCGGCCGGTGTCGGCCCCGGAGACGAAGTGCTCACCGTGGCCTACACGTGGGTTGCCACCTCCGGCGCGATCCTGCGCAACAACGCCGTGCCCATCTTCGCCGACATTGACCCGCAGACATTCACGATGGATGTCGAGGACGCCAGGCGCAAGATAACGCCTCAGACCAAGGCGATATTGCCCGTGGATTTCTACGGCCATCCAGCACCAATACCTGAGCTGATGGCGCTGGCCGAGGAGCACGGGATCGTCGTAATCGAGGACGCGTGTCAGGCCGCTACGGCCGAGATCAACGGAGTCAAGCTCGGCAGTATTGCGCACTTGACGGCCTTTAGCTGGTCGGGCAAGCCGATTTACGCACCGGAGGGCGGGGGAGCTTATCTCACCAACGATCGTGAGCTGTTCGAGCGCGGTCTTCTCGCCGGCCAGCATCCGACTGTCATCCAGGGGCTTGCGACCGACCCCGAGGTTGTCAAGCATGCCTCGATGGGCGGGACCGGCGACAGGATGAGCCCGGTCGGCGCTACTGCAGCCATCCAACAACTCCTGGACGCCGATGCGCGGACCAATGCCCGCATCCGTAACTGCGAATACCTTACGGAGAAGCTAGCCGATATCCCCGGCATCACTCCGCCTTACGTTCGGTCGGGCTACAAACACGCTTACCACTATTACACCTGCTTGTGGGCCCCTGACGAGTACGGCGTCTCCCGCGACAGGTTCTGCCAGGCGCTCAACGCCGAGGGCGTGTATGCCATAGCGTACGTGATGGACGCCAACTACCGCTTTGCCCCGGAGAGTGAGCCGATCCAGGCCGGCGGGCCGCTCCACCTGCGCACGATGTTCCAGGAACGCAACCTGTACGGGAAGGGCTGCCCGTTTCTGTGCCCGCATGTGAAGAATCCGCCGGTGTATAGGGAAGGCGACCTGCCGGTCAGCGAGGAGATGGCTCGGCGCGAGTTCTGCCTGTCTCAGCCGGACCTCTCGCCACCGTGCGATGAAAATGACATGCAGCTTGTTGTTGACGCTATCGCCAAGATAATTGACAACATTGACGAACTGAAGGAGTAGAACGGTGGACGAGGTGCGATTTGACCGGATGGTGCCGGCGACGGTGGTGGCGCGGCGTGATGAGTGCAATCTGGCCTATCTGCCAGTGGGCGCGCTGGAGTGGCACGGTTTGCACATGCCCTTCGGCACTGACTGTTTTACCGTCAGCTATATCGCGGAGGAAGCGGCGAAGAGATGGGGTGGCATCGCGTTCCCGCCGCTGTACTATGGTGATGTGAGATACTTGTTGTCCGACTGCCGCCTCGAGTGGCGCAACGCCTATACCGAATGTATGGACATCCCCACGGAATACCCGGAGGCCTTCGGGCTGGAGGATGAGGACGGCTCGTACGGCTATGACTGCCCCACGCGAGCTGATGACGGAGAAGCGGCACAAGAGCCGCTGCCTTTTTCTCGCCAGCAGCAGGAGAGGATGTTTGAATGCCTTATCGCCTACACGATGCTGGAGATTCATCTCTACGGCTTCCGCAACATACTGCTATTGCCCGGCCATGGCCCCAATACTCAACGCTGTAGCAATGCGGAGAAGATATATCGGGAAAACGTATTACGCCGCAGCGCCTGGGGACCGCCGGCGCGAACGCTCACGTACATGTACATAGAAGCCGGCAAGGAGTCGGAGCCGCTGCTCAACAACCACTGGATTCATGCCGACAAGTGGGAGGGCTCCGTCACCATGATTGCCGCACCCGGCACCGTGGATCAGGACTTGCTGCCTGATGACCCGGACACAATCCCACCGGCTTATCTGGGCCATCCATACCTCACCGAGACCGATGGTTACAGCCCCGAACACAAGGACATCTGGCACAGCTTCGACGCTCTCGACCCGCGCAACGCCAGCGAAGAATAC
>JALGTY010000508.1 GCA_029821145.1 Candidatus Zipacnadia bacterium | reverse complement strand
CAGTTCAATGCCACTTTCAATGCCGGCTGGAACATAGTGGTGATGGGCTATGCGACGCCGAATATCGGCGACGCAGGGTCCTGCGGCAGCCTGGGCAAGACGGCAGCTTCTCCGGCGTACATCTCGCGCGGCTACAAGTACCTCAAGGACCCGATGATCGGCCTGGCGGCATACTATGCCAACGCACAGCGTGCCGAACTCATAGGCCGCGACATCTACCACGCCGATCCCGACTGGGTTGCCAAAGACATCGCCGAGATCGCCGCCAAAGTTGACAAAAACCCGTTCGAGGGCGGCCACAATATGGCAGGCTACGGGTTGGCCTCGCTTGAGTATGGCTGGGGCAAGCCCGGTATCGGCCTTTGGCTCTACTACGGGCGCAATGGCGGCCACGGACACCAGGACCGGCTCAATATCGGGATGTATTACCGAGGCATCTCCATGATGCCCGAACTCGGCTATCCGGAGTTTTGCAGCAGGTGGCCCAAGCGGATGTATTCCAACCGCAATACCATCTCTCACAACACCGTACTGGTCAACGAAATCCAGCAAAGCTTCAACTGGGTGGGGCGCCCGGAGTTGTTCTGCCAGTTCGAGGACTTTGGCGCTGTCCGAGTGGACAGCCCCGAGGTCTATGAGGGCGTAGAAAAATACCAGCGCACTCTCGCCTTCGTGAATCTGGGCGAAGGCCAGGCCTATGCCTTCGACGTGTTCCGCGTCAGAGGCGGGAATGACCACATCTACTCATTCCACGGGCCGCCTGGTGAGGTTACAACCGACGGCCTTTCACTGCTCAAACAGGAGACCGGCAGTTACTACGGGCCGGATGTGCCGTTCAAAGAGCAGACCTCGGGAAAGGCAAAGCACGGCTTCTCGTGGATCGCTAACATCGAGCGCGACGAGGCTCCCCCAGACACCTTCACGGTGGACTGGAAAACCGAGCCCGGCTGGCGAGGCGTTACTGACAAGGACGATATCCATCTGCGCTACCACGCCCTGACCACGACCGATGACGTGGCGCTTGGGGATGTCGAGCCGCCGCAGAACAAGAGCGGCAATCCCAAGTGGCTGCGCTACCTGCTGGCTCACCGCGCAGGCGAGGACCTGGTCAGTACCTTCGCCGGCGTCATCGAACCTTATAGCGACCGGCCCACCATCAAGTCAGTGGAGCGGCTGCAGATCGCCGAGGCTCCTGCAGGCTCCGAGCCAGTCGCCGTGAAGATCACGCTGGCCAACGGAACCGTTGACTACCTCGCATCCAGCGACGACGACCAGGCCGTCATCAATGTCGAGGGAGGGCTACAGTTCGCCGGTGCAATTGGCTGGCTACGGATCCGCGACGGTCGCGTGGAAAGAGCAGTCCTCTGTCGCGGGACGAAGCTGGCCCTGGCCGATTTCGCTATCGAGCTTCCTGCGGCCGGACACACCGGCATCATTGCTAAGATGGACAAGGACATGGAAGGTAAGGGATACGTGTGGGTGGACTCCGCGCTTCCTACCGACGACGCCCTGCTCGGCCAGCAGATGATAATCGAGAACGACCGGGCCCGCAACGCCTGCTACACCATCCACAGTGTGGCGCAGGAGGGCAACCTCTGCAAGGTCTCTCTGGGCGATGTCTGCTTTGTTCGCGGCTACGTGGATAACAATGACTATAGCAAAGGCTTCGTGTACAACTTCGAAGAAGGCGCGGCTTTCATAATCCCTCACGTGGTGCACGTAACTCGCAAGGGCGACTACGCCTACGCGGTACGGGCGACCGGCGATGTGGAGCTGACAGTGCCAAAGCCGGAGCAATAGAACTCAGTGTCTGCCCGCCAGCCCTGATGATCTGCCAACGCCGCGTAGGTCGGGCTTTCTGGCCCGACGCCGTTGCCGTTGAGTCGTTTGGACGGGCCGGCCCTAACTCACTCCGCTGGCTGGGCCCTGGTCGTGCTGAGCGCGGCTTGGGCCTCAGACGTATCCAACCACAGCAACACGTCTTTACTGGCCGCCTGTGCCGTCTCGTTTTCTCCCTTCAGCGCCCCGGCCAGCACGTTTACCGCACCGGCATCGCCGATGACCCCCAGTGCCCACGCACTACCGTACACGACGCCCGCATCTTCGCTGTTGAGATCGGCTTGGAAGCCGCTGAAGTCGGGCTGGTCGTTGAGCGTCCCGTATGCCCATAGAACGGACGCAGCGACCACCACGTTTGTGTCGGTGCGCAGTGGCGAAAGCACCTGTA
>JALGTY010000507.1 GCA_029821145.1 Candidatus Zipacnadia bacterium | reverse complement strand
ATCCCCGAGGTCCAGGACATCGCCGACTACCTGGGCGATTCGCTGGAGCTGTCGCGGATCGCGGCTGGCACCGACGCCGAGGTCATCGTTTTCTGCGGTGTGCACTTCATGGCCGAGACCGCCAAGCTGCTCTCCCCGGAAAAGACCGTCCTGCTGCCTGATAAGGACGCCGGCTGCCCGATGGCCGATATGGTGGACCCGGAAGCGTTGCTTGAGTTCAAGCAAGAGCACCCCGGCGCGCCAGTGGTCGCCTACGTCAATACCTCGGCGGCGACTAAGGCCGAAAGCGACATCTGCTGCACCTCGGCGAACGCAGTGCAGATGGTGGAGAGCCTGGATGCGGAGCAAGTCATCTTTGTGCCCGACCGTCATCTGGGAAGCTGGGTGCAGGAGCATACCGACAACAAGATAATCCTGTGGGACGGTTACTGTGCGACGCATGTGCGGATCTCGGCCCAGGCGATCGAGGATGCCAAGGAGAAGTACCCGGAGGCAATGGTGATGGTGCATCCGGAGGTACCTGCTGAGGTGCGAAAGCTCGCCGACGCGGTGCTCTCGACGGGCGGCATGGTGCGCTATGCGCGTGAGACCGAGGCCAAAGACATAATCGTGGGCACCGAGTACGACATGGCCTACCGGCTGCAAAAGGAGAACCCCGACAAGACCTTCCACGTAATACGCGGGGCGGTATGTCCCAACATGAAGAAGATAACGCTGCCCAAGGTCGCCGAGGCCCTGCAGAAGATGCAGTACCCCATCGAGATAGCCGAAGACATTGCCGCCAGGGCCCGCGGCACAGTCGAGCGGATGCTGCAGGCAAGCAAGTAAGCAGCTCTGCGTCGCGGCAAAGGGTAGCTCTGAGCACGTCCCGAGGGCATCGAGCACCTGGCAGTGTTCTTCGAGAACCGGCCCCAGGACAAGGGCGGCAGCAAGGTCGCCGTGACGGACGGCGCCTTTGAGGACAGTTTCCCGTGGCTAGCGGTTCACATTTACGGGGCGCCGCTGCCATAAGCGGCGGAAGGCAAAGATCATGATGTGGGGGATAGGCATAGTCCTCGGCTGGCTGCTTATACTCGTCGGGGTTGTGTTGCTCATCAAGGCCATCGAGCATCGGCGTGTGCAGGAGGTACGGCAACTGCTCAGCGGACAGCAGATACTGCTGCTTGATTCCTCGGCCAATCTCATGGGCCAGGAGTCACTTGGCGTGGCTGCGGTGCACGGCAACGGCATCCTGGCACTGACGCGCTCGCAGCTTTACTTCCTGATGTGGCTGCCGAAGAGGGAGACTAAGGTGCGCACTGCAGGCATCACGGCTGTTGAAACCCCGAGGTCCTACATGGGCAGAAGCAGGCTCAAGCCGCTGCTGAAAGTGGTTTTCACCAATGAGCGCGGCCAGGCAGACTCGGCAGCGTGGCTGGTCAAGGATCTCGAAGCATGGCAAGACGCATTGAAGAGCGTCGCTACCGTGCAATAGCGCGCATCATTCACCAACGCGTAGGTCGGGCATCCTGCCCGACTCTGTTGCCGTTGTCTTTCGGAGGGGCCGCACGGACGGGAGTTCGCTTGCGAACTCACGGCCATCCGGCCCACGACCTCTCACAGCCGCATCGGCCACCATCACAGAGGCGCAGGACACAGACCAGGAATCTGCATAACTACAATGCAATCAGCAATGGTATTCGCCGCTGTCTATCTAACAGGCAGGGGCGATTTCTGTATCCAAGAGGACTCACATACGACGAAGGCGAATAGCCTCACGCAGCCGGTGTGTGTTACATGGCAAAGACGGTACGTCATGATTCGGAGGGCAACGATGCGGAACGCGGCTTACTTCAGCTTGGCACTATTGCTTGTCAGCGTGACGGTGTCTGCCGCGCCGGACATCAGCAAGCAGGACGGTCTCTATATCCTGGAAAACGAGCTCTTGCGCGCTGAGGTCAAGTACTCCGAACTCTACCGCCTGACCTACAAGCCTACCGGCAAGGAGCTGATGACGCCCGGCTGGCACGGCGTCATCAATCTCTGTGGCAAATCCCAGGTCCCTGGCAAAGATGAGCCAACCTGGCTTTTCCAGGACTCTTTGGGCAGGAACCGCAAGTACCAGATCGAAACCGCCGACGATCAGGCCACTCTCACCGTCAACTTCGACTGGGTGGCGAGACCGGACGACCAGCCTCCCTACTATACCGTTGAACAGAAGCTGACCATATTTGATGACAAGCCGTAC
>JALGTY010000506.1 GCA_029821145.1 Candidatus Zipacnadia bacterium | reverse complement strand
CATTTTGTCGAGCCCGACGGGGACCTGCGAGTGGAAAAACTTGGCGATGCGCGGCTGGCAGGCATGCGCACCGACCCCGACAGCTACTGGTTCGCCATCTGGGACCAGCCGTCCGGGCATTTCACCGCCTTCCTGCGCCCCGGCCAGACCGACCCGACGCGCTGCGTGTTCTGCAAGGACTCGTGGTACGTCTCGCGCTGGCTCGAGCCATTCATCGGGAAACCGGGCCAGAGCTACTCCGAAGAACTGTGGATCATCGCCGGCAAGATTGACGGCGAGGCTCCCGCGCCAATTGCCCAGGCGGCGCACGATGGATACGCATTTGCCGAAAAACACAAGCCCATTCTGGCGACGCTCCAGAGCCCCTACGTCACCCATGAAGAGCTGGTCGAACAGGCCAAACACCTGCGCGCCGACGGCAAGGGCGACCACATTGTATTTAAGAACGAACGCCTCTATGTGGATGGCAAGCCGTTTCTGCTCTTTGCGCCGTGGGGCGCGATCTCCGACCGGTTTGCCACGCAGAAGAAGTACCACCTGACCGGCATCTTCGGAGGGATCGGCTCCGCCGACGCGGCTGCAGAGCATGGCCTGAAGTTCGTGCCCTCCGCCCTGGAATGGCCCAAGAAGCGGGGCAAGGAATTGGAGGAGCATATCAGGAGCTATGTTGACCACCCGGCCATTATCGCCTGGTTCCTGCAGGACGATTTCGCAGGGGATCTTTCGATGCTTGCCAACATCGAGGAGATCCGCAAGGTTGACACCCACCGCCCTACTCTCGCTGATGTCGTTGGCTATGATGCCAGTCGCCGCCGCGCCAGCGCATTTGTGGACATCTGCGCGCCCTACACATATCCGGCCCCGGTTCACACCTACCACTGGTACGCCGACTATCTCGAGCACGACCAGAAGATCATGGACCGGCAGTTCAACTGGACCTGCCCGCAGGCGCGGACCTATTCGGGCTTCGCCCGCACCGGCCAGTCCACCGATTACTTCAGAGAATATCCAACCGCCGCCCAGATGCGCCTGCAGACCTACCTCGGCCTCGCCCACGGCATTCGCGGCTTCATGTACTGGCCGGTACAGGGCCTGGTTGACTACAAACTTTCTGAGCTGGGTATCTTGTGCCTGGAGGTCGAGCCGGTCACCGACCTGATCGTCGAGGCCGACAAGAACTACGAGGCCGCCTTCACCGATAGCGAGCAGATCGAGGTGCAGCGGATTGACTGGGGCCGGCACACGCTGCTTTTCCTGATCAACTATCGCGACAAATCCGAGCGCTGGCCGACCGGCGAGCCGGCACGCAAATTCAGGGTCACTGTCAAAGATGTCGCGCCCGACGTAAATGCCTACAGCATGACCTTCGACAAGGATCTGCAAATCAGCCGGGCGAAAAAATCCGGAGATGATCTGCAGTTTGAGGTATCAGGCCTTGACGTGGCGGCGATGGTGCTTTTGACCGCAGACGGCGGCTACGCCACCAGCCTGCAACGCGAGCTCGAGCAAAGAGAGGCGGAAGCCACCGAGTTTGCCACTACCACGAACAAGTACATGGCCTGCAAAGTTCACGGACTGCTTGGCAAGCTGGCCGGGTTGAATGCACCACTGGGACGCGGCCCCGAGTTATACAATGAGGCGGTCGCGCGCCTTGATACAGAAGACACCTTCACCGGCCAGCGGCAGGTGGCACGGCTGTTGCGGCAGGCGCTGGGCGAGGCGCTGGCACCGGCTGATGAGCTTGCCGATTATGCGCCGCTGTATGCCCAGAATAGCCTGCTCATCAACGTCTGGAAGCTGCCGCAGTTCATGGCCAGCTTCAATTTCCGGCCACTCAAGGCACAGGCAGCGGCGAAGCTCCATCCGCCTCCGGCCATTGACCCGATGTTTCCTGCAGACGAGCCGGAAGCAGCCACGCCTGTTGAAATCGGCAATATCATTGCCGGTGGCGGGGGGCGCGGCAGCCAGGGTTATGTGGCCGACCTGCAGGCCGCGACTACCTACTGCGCATTTCTTCACCGCCCCGGCAGATACGGGTCCGCGTTGAACCTGTATAGTGAGGAGGCCGGGTATAAGGCTGGCAAGAGTGGATTTGTAGGGCTGCCTAACGACAACATCAACCTCAGCGTCACGCTCTGTCGGCCGGATGAGGATATGGGGTTGTATGCCAGTGTGCCGAAAGCGGGCCGCACGTTCGGTGTCCTGGCCGCCGAGCCGATGCAGATAGGCCAGGA
>JALGTY010000077.1 GCA_029821145.1 Candidatus Zipacnadia bacterium | reverse complement strand
GATGAGCTGGCCGAGGCGGCGGAGTTCGCCGCTCACGTGCGCGAGCAAAACGGTGCTGTGCGACTGTTTCCCGCTGACCATCAGTGGGACCTCGCCGACTGGTGCGCCGACAGTTTGCTGGCGGCACTGGATGGACAACAAGTGCCGGCGCTGATTGATATTGGGCAAACCAACTGGAGCCAGGTCGCGGCGGTCCTGGAGTGCTACACGAAGCTGCCGCTGATTGTCATGGGCACCTCCTACCGCATCAACCGCCACATTTACCCGCTGTTTGAGAAGTACGACAACCTCTACCTGGAAAGTCACACATATCAGATACCGTGGGGAATAGAGGATGTCAGCAAACGGTTTGGGGCCGACCGGCTCATCTTCGGCACCAGCCTGCCGGAGATGGAGGGTGGCGCAGCTATCGGACAGATCCTGTACGCCGACCTGAGCGACGAAGACAAAGCGAAAATCGCCGGGGGTAATCTGCGGGGCTTGCTGGGCATCTAGACGGTACTGAGAAAACGGCGGCCCTGGCTACAGGCCCCTTCCCCTTCCAACGACCGCGTAGGTCGGGCTTCCGGTGCGACAGGGCCACCGCCCTGAGTAAAGTCGAAGGGCAACCCGACACCGCTGCTTACCCGTCGCGTAGGTCGGGCTTCCAGCCCGACACCTGAAAGAGGAGAGACATGATGACTGACACGGCACTTGTCGAGAAGCTCAAATCTGGCATTCGCCTGGATGATGAGGTCGTCATAGACGACCACGCCCACATGGGGCCGTGGTTTAACTTCCACATTCCGGGGGGTGGGGCACCCGAGTCGATGATCGCAAACATGGACCTGATGGGGGTGGATATGGTCGTGTTTTCGCCGCATATCGCCATCGGCCCGGACATCAGGGAGGGCAACCGGCAGGCGGCGGAAGCTGCGCAGAAGTATCCTGATCGCCTCGTGCCTTACATCACGATCAACCCGCGTTACCCGCTGGCGCAGATCGAGGCCGAAATAGCGCACTATCACGATCTGCTGGGCGGCATCAAGGGCTTCAAGTTCCATTCCATGTGCCATGCGGTTGACTGCTCGCATGTCGGCTACGGACCGGCGTATGAGTATGCCAACGAGCACGGGTTGCCGATTCTATCGCACGTCTGGGACGGTCCGGAAAAGGATGGCAAGAGCTTCCTGACCAGACAGGCCGCTGCGTATCCGAATATCGCCTTCCTGCACGCACACTCGGGCAACAGTTGGGATGCTATCAAGAAGCTGGTCCCTGAGACGAAACTCAACTCGAATGTATATCTCGATTTGGCCGGGTCAGGCCGTCCCTACGGCGGCCTGGAATACATGGTCAGGGAGGCGGGCGCCGACAGGGTCCTATTCGGCAGCGATCTGCCATTTATTGACATTCGCTGCCAGCTTCCGAGAGTATTGGCAGCCCGCATTACGGACGAGGAGAAGCGCCTGATCATAGGCTTGAATGCCAAGCGCATTTTCAATCTGTGAGGCCGCATCCGTTACTCGTGCAACTCGGGCTTTCCAGCCCGACAGCCCGCGCCGGTCAGACTGCGAAGCGCTCTTCAAGATCCTCGTCGGCGATACAGCGCTGCACCAGGCCGTAATAGACGCGGTGGTAGTCGCCGCCGGCGTAGGCGGAATTGTCTATCTCGGCGGCGAGCGTCTCAGCCTTAACGTCACTGGTGTAGATGGTGCGGCACTCCCAGATTACGCCACATTCCTCGATGCCGGGCGACTGAACCGTCTCAGACGCCAGCGCGGTGAGGTCGCATTCGGCGAACTTGTCGTAGTCGCGTCCGGAGCGCGTTCCGCAGAAGTCCGCCACATCGCGCATCTCCGGGTATGGAACGCACACGGTGAAATCGCCGGTAGCATTGATACAGCCATAGGTATAGCGCGACGGGCGCACCAGCACGGTGCAGATCGGCTGCGACCAGACGACGCCAAGCGTCGCCCAGCCGATAGTCATCGCGTTCGGCCTGTTGTTTTCATCAAGCGACACCAGCAGCGCTCCGCTCGGACTCAGTGACTCATGCAACTGTGCGAAATATTTCGTGTAGTCAACTTCCATCTTGGCCATGGGGCCACTCCCTTCTGATTGAGCGATCGTGGCAAGCGCAAAGCAATACAGCCCACAAGTCGGCCAGTGCGGATTAGAAAGCTACTTGGCTTTGACGATTTCGGTGCCGCCGTCGGAGCGGATGAGGACTAGCGTCTTGACTGCGGTCTGAGTCGAGCGGACGCGATTCGGTTCGAAGGGGTCCATATCGAACTTGGTCTCGGTCTGATAGGGCACCGCGGCGACGACCGGTGCGGGCTCGAGCGCAATCGGCTCCGTCACGTTTGTGTCGGCGTCACCTTGAGCCAGAGCCGGCGCGCGAAACAGGTCGCCGCACAACGCTCCGGCAGCGAATACCAACGCGATAAGTACGCCGTACAGCAGATACCTGGTGTTCATCACAAGGGCCTCCTGAAGTGATTAGTACAATCTGTTCGACGGGCTAAACGACATGATGTTCTTAGACACCGCGGCTGCTACTCATGTTTCGCGGCACTGATGGCGCGCCTAGAAGGAATCGGCCCGCGCGGCTCGAAATCTATTATAACATACACCTTGTGTTAGAAGGGGATGTCGGTATGCGAAAGTTGGCGGCTTTATTACTCCTTGGGGCAGTGGCATCTATCGTGATGGCTGGACCGCCGGGGCTGACTTTTCATGCGCCGTATGACGGCACGGTGGCGGCCTCACCTGGGCCGGACTCGCAGAGGGTGCATGGCGAGGTTTCCTACATAAGCGCGCCGGACGGGCAGGGAGCCCTGTTGGTCAATGGCAGCTATCTTTCGTACTCCAGTGCCGGCTATTTCGCCAAGTCGGCCGGCACGCTCTCGCTATGGATTCAGCCGCAGTGGCATGGCAGCGACGCCAAGCGCTACGCGATATTCTCCGATACGGCGCCAACGCACAAGTCTGCATACAATTTCTTCTACCTTTTCAAGACATCCTCCGCCACGCTCCAATTCAGTGTGGGCAACATCCCCGAGCAGAGCGTGAGTACCACGGTCGCCGACTGGGCGGCTGGCGAATGGCACCATCTAGCGGTGGCGTGGAACTGTACATGGGGGATAACGCTGTATGTTGACGGCACGCTGGCGGGCGAAAAGCGCTTCGCCTATGAGCCGCAGCAGTGGCCCGCATTCAACATCGGGGCCGACTACGACGGCTCACTAACCGCCGCTGCCGCCTTCTCTGACGTGCGAATATTCGACCGGATGCTGCGCCCGGACCAAGTCGCTGCGGTTGCGCAGGGGATGCCGCTGGAGGTGGCCGACATCATCGAGATGACGGCCCCGGACAGCATCAGCGCGGGCGAGGAATTCACCTTGCATCTGCGGGCTCTGGCTAACGAGCCGCTGACGAGACCACACGCGGTGCTGATAACACTGGCCGACATTCCGCTCGCCTCGGTGATGCCGCACCCGGCGGCCGCGACATGGCGACCGGGCCAACCTGTGGAGTTGGAGCCGATCACCGTGAAGATGCCCGACTACATCCAACTCGCGCGCGGGCAGTATTCGCTGGCTGCCATCCTTGAAGGCGCCGCCACTTCATCGCCTACAGCAGGGGCAGCGGCGCTGGTATCGCTACTGGCACCGGCGCGGTCGGCTGAGGTGCCCGTGTACGAGCTTCGTGGTGAGCAGGTTTATTACAAAGGCGCGCCGTGGCTGCCCAGCCAGCCAGGCAGCGGGTTCTTATATGAGGGGCACTTTTACCGGGATGACGAAGACGGTCGGCCAACGGCGGTGAAGCTGTATCAGAGCGGCAGGATCCGCGATGCCTTGCGCTGCGTGGCTGTTGACGAGGTGGAGGTAGCCGGCGATGACACCGCAGCTAGTCACATATTGAGAAACAGCCCTGATACACAAGACGGCGCGGCCAGCCCCCATCTGCTTGTGGTCGAGATGGCTCACAATATCGCCTACAGCTTCGGTCTGGAGGTGCTGGCGGCCGGCGGCCGGCAGCTTGAAGACCATTTCCTGGTCTGGGCGGCGCTGAACCCGACGCACACACGGACTGCCAGAGCTCGCGAATCGTTCTTGTTCTATCCCCAGGCGGGGGCCTGTGAAGTGCGCTTTACGCGACTGGCAGCGATGGCAGAGCCACGCGAGGGTGTTATCGCACCGGTGCGGTGGCTGGGGGTCTATAAGCTGCTGGATTATCCGGTTGGGAATGTGAATGTGGCCGAACTGCCGGATAAGCCGTTGCGCAGAAGCCTCGCGCTGCTGCCGGCCCATAGCGAGCTGATATACGACGGCTTCGGCTCCAGCGGCAAGGACCGCATGCAGCGCCAGTATTCGCTGCGGCACCTTCTCCACTACATGCGCTTTGTCGGCTTCGACCGCCTGCAGCTCTACGCGGCAGGCAGCGACATGCAGAGCTTCTACGACGGCGGCATGCTCCCCAATGCCTGGCGCTGGGATCTCTTCGAAGACATTTTGCCACTGGCGGTACCGGCCGGCATTGACATCGTGCCCCTGCTGCCGTCGCTCTCGAACTTCGACCGGCTCTTCACCTTCAGCGACCCCGACAGCTTCCAGATGGACATCAATGGCAAGCTGATACTCGACGCTGCAGGTCACAGGTGCCCGGACCCGTTGCGCCGTGAGGTTGAAAAACAGCTTCTGGCATTCCTCGACGAATTCTGCGCCAGGACAGATGGCTACGGTTGCGTGTCGGCCATCGGCCTGAGGGTGGATGGCGCGACCGGCACCTGCTTCGCCTCGGTCAACGACGTGCAGACGGCGGACAAGGTGGGCTACTCGGCATCTGACCTGCAGCGGTTCCAGGTCGCCAGCGGGATAGCTGTGCCATCACGGACAGGAACTCCGCTGGAGGCCTACTACTGGCTGAAAAACAGCCCGCAGGCATGGCAGCGCTGGCTCGACTTCCGCTGCGCGCACATGCACAGCCTCTGGACCAAGTGCCGAGACTTGGTGGTATCGCGAGACCCTAGCCGCTACCTGCTGGTGGATACGGCGCTGCCAGTGCCGGCAAATCGCGGCGATTACTCGCAACTCGAGCTGCTGCGCCACCACGGCTATGATCCGAGGCTGTTCGCCGAAGAGCACGGGATACGCATAGCCGTCAGCGCCGATTACCGCGGACCAGACCGGCCCGATCATGCGACCGCCGAGGGCATGGAGGTACAGATTGAGTGCGCGCACCTTAGCGCCGGACGCGCGTTGCTGGCTCCGCTGCT
Source organism: Candidatus Zipacnadia bacterium (assembly GCA_029821145.1). Taxonomy (GTDB): domain Bacteria; phylum Armatimonadota; class Zipacnadia; order Zipacnadales; family UBA11051; genus UBA11051. The sequence goes on along the minus strand of JALGTY010000077.1, from coordinate 6,915 downwards.
GCAGGCCATCGTGCGGGACAACCCGTACTGCCTGACGCTGCGCAGCAGCTTGGACGCCAAGGCGGGCCATGAGTGGATGCTGCGCGGCTTTGCACGGGCCTTCAGAGCGCTGCCCGCGGTGCCCCCGAAAGACTTCGACGGCAAGATATGGCCAGTGCGTGAGGGTATTCGGGTGCAGTGGTTTGATGACTGCCTGGCGGTAATCAATTCAACCGACCAATCTCAGCAGGTGCGGATAACTCTCAAAGAACCCCTCCCGTTCAACACGCAGGTCATAGACATGGCAACCGGGCAACGGGTGCCGCTGCTGCGCGGTCGTAGCACGCTGCGCTTGATCGTAAACACCAACCCTTACGACCTGCGCACCTTGAAGGTGAAAAAGCCGATTACCCGTCCGGGCGCTGGCATCCTGCACACGCTGGGCTCGGAGAGCGGGCAGTGAGAAGCTAACCCCGAATAGTCCATCAACGCGCAGTTCGGGCTTCGACCCCGAGGCCGTCAACGCAGTTACCACAATAGGCAACACAAAAGGCAAAGGCCGCAACCGATGTACCGGGTGGCGGCCTCTGGTATTTTCCCGACGACGTACTTGCCCCGCTATTTGCCCTTCACGGTAAGTTTCGTCGTCGCTATGACTGTGTCTTGCTGTCCTTGTACGGCTGGGGCCAGCAACTCGGCCTTGATGTCGTAGGTATCGGCCTTGCCGAACAGCGCGTTCTCCATCTCGAACGCCGCGGTCTGCCATGCGCCGGCTGCGTTAGCGACAACAATCTGTTGTGGTAGATCGTTCGACATGTCCAAGAAGCGTTTCTTGTTGTATCTTACATTGACCCGCACCCGGTAGCCGGCGGTCGCAGTACCGGACACGACCATCTCTTTGCCGACTATTGCGTTCGCTTTTGGTTGCGTTATCTTCAGTGTAACCGGCGCGCCTCCATCAATAACCGCGTCAGCCTGGGAATAAGCAACCACCGACTGCCCCTGCGGCGGCCCATATGTCACCTTGATCTTTGCGGTTACCTTGTCGCCCACCTGCACCTTGTAGCTGTGGGTATAGGTGTTGCTTTGGCCGACCCGCTGCATCGCCAGGCCTTCTTTCCAGGTGCCGATGGCGCACGTCATGTTGCCACCGGGCCGGGCGACCTTAGCTGTCACCTTCAGCACTGCTCCCACTCCCAGAGTCTGCCCGGCGTTATGAGAGACTATGAGAATCTGCTTGTCAGCCGGGGCCTGTATGGTGAAGGCCCGCTGATTGCGGCTGGTATTGCCCGCCTTGTCGGTGATGTTGACGTCCACTTGGTGCAAACCGTCGGCGAGGTGTGTCGTCTGGTACCGGATGTAGTCGTCCCCGACACTGCACTGCGCGGTGACATTCTGACCGTCGAAGGTCATCGTAGTAGCGCCCTTGTTGATGCCGGAGTGGTCATCAGTGAAGCGCGTTTCGACGATCGGACTGCTGTTTTGGATTGTGGAATTGAGCGTCGGTGTAAGCGCGACGAATTTCGGCGGCGCGGTATCGCCCGCTGGTGGAGCGGCCGGGGTCTCTCGCGTGATACTGACCGCAACATTCCGCGCGGTGTCAAAGACGATCAGAACACGGTCTTGAGGGCGCAAGGCGGTAAGAGCAATGGCCTGCCCCTTCTCGTCGAGTATGATGGCGTTGTCCGCCACCAGCAAGCTCTTGCCAGCGGGCAGCAGCAGGTACTTGCCGGCGACGCCCGCGATCTGCACGCGCATATGTTGTAACTGCTGGCCGCCGCCGGGAGCCGTGGCAATGATACGCACGGCCTGACCGCCGGTAACGGTCACCTGCGCCTGATCGCCGGCCCTTAGGTCACCGGCCTGAACCACTGTGGGCGCTTGGCCCGCCACGCCCCTCAGGATCTGGCATTGCCCAGCCAGCGGAATCAGCCTCGTGGCGTTGGTGGTCGCCTCCCGGATCATCACCGAGGTAGTCGCACCGAGGTAGACTTGCAGGATCTCGCCCTGCACTGTCACGGTCTGACCTGGTGGTTGGGTCGGACCACCCGGGCCCGGTGGCTGCGCGATGTTGACGTAAGCGACCGCACTGACCGGGTCATACTGGACGCTGCCGCCGAACGATTGCACCGCCACGCGCAGTGGGACGTAGATTGTGAGCCCGACCATCGTAGGCGACACATCTGCGGTCACCGGCCGGCCGTTGATCGTCGCCATTGTGTTGCCCAGCCATAGATTGAGCGTATCATTGCCCCGGGTCAAGATGATCTTGTGCTGTTCGTTGGCCCGATAGTCGCTCTGAGCGCCGAGGGCATTGGCGACCGTCTGCATCGGCAGCAGCATCGCGTTTTCGATAACCACGAGCTTGTCGCCACCGGCAAGCGCCTGGCCGTTGACCATGACTGTCGGTGCGGAGAACCCGGCTGCAGCCAGCACACACACCAGCGCCACGCTCAGACCTGCGGCCCAAATTGTTCGTTGTATTCTGCGCATCATTCGATCACCACTCTTTCAGCGAATATGTGTTTGAACTGCTGTTGTGGATTCAAGCTGCCCGGCCATGCCACTTCTCGGCTATGGGCGGACGGCCGGGTAGCTATAGCTACTCTCCGCCTCCGGATTGTCCGGTCTGATGATGAGCACTTGATCCTCCATCTCGCCCGGCTCACCTTTGACCTTGATGCCCAGGGCCCGCAGGTCAATCTTGGTTTCGCTGGCCCCTTTGCATTTGACCTCTAATAGAATTTCGCCGTCCTCTTCGACCAGACCTGCCTTCACTTGTGCCAGACTGCGCTCCTCGGCGGGGCCGACGTAGCACCAGAAGTACCACTTTGCCTCATCTGTGACCAGCCGCTGAGCTTGCGGCGGCTTGCTATTGCGCACTTTGCTCTCAAGCCAACTGGCACCGGCGGCGTAATCAGCATGGTGCCCGGTCGAGTCGCTGAAGAAGCTGATCTGGTGGCCGGGCATGTTCGCTAACTCGCAGAAGGTCTTCCAGGTCTGCTGCACGTAGATGCAGTTGTCCATTTGGCCGTGGGAGATGCGCACTGGTGTATTGGCGGCGTTGGTAATGAAGGTACGTGGCGAGCGGCGCAGATACTCGAAATCCACCTCTTCGCTGTCGCCCGGCTTACCCCCGCAGCAAGCCTCGATGTGTTTCGCGTAGCCGTTTTGCTGCTCCCACCACTCCTGCAGCGAGGTAATGGGCACCCACGCCGATACTCCTGCCCACACGTCCGGGTACTTGCCGGCCATCATGAGTGCTATGTGCCCACCGCCGGAGCCACCCATGATGTAGATACGGCGCTGGTCAATGGGGAAATTGTCTTTCATGTACTCGACGGCGTCAATGATGTCATGCTGCGCCAGCAGAGACGCGCATGCCTGGCTTGCCCGTGGGTTGCTGATCAGGTTGGGACCGCGAAATTGGGGATAAACGGCGAACCAACCCCGGTCTGCCGCCTCTTTGCTTTGCTGTTTGGTCGCGCTATAGCGGTCAGTTGACCAGGAGTGGAGGCCAACCAGCAGCGGGCGCGGCTCATGGCCCTTATCGCCATGGGGGATGTTGTCGGGATGGCCGACGATTACCGGCTCCTCCGAGCCATCCACAGACGAGACAAAGGTAGCCTCATACAGATTGTAGCCGTCGAGTTGGGGAAGTTCTGCCGCTGCTGGACTTGCCATGCTTGGTCTTTCTCCCCTACCGCTAAGTGCCCGCGAGAAAGCGCTGTCTGCAATCTCCCTGTCGGCCCGCGTAAGTTGCCGTGGTTCCAGAAAATCGCGGAAGAAAAAGACAGCAGCAAGCCCCGCCATGATGCCAAAGGCAAGCAGCAGTACATGAGCCAGCTCGCCTTCATCTCTTCTGGACAAGAAGTTGCCGGCAGCAGTCATCAGCACCGCCCCGATCAGAATGGTAACGCCGATACTCACATAGCGTCGCTTGAGGTCTTTAGGCTCGCGCGGTCTGGTCATGATTGCGTCCGCATCTCGGAGCTATCCGTCGCGCGACTGGCTACTGCGCCTGAGCTATTGCTGCCTGGGAATACGTCCGGCGACCGCCTTCAGAGTCTGCTCTTCGCCACCGCGATTGATGACGAGCTCCAGCTCGTCGCCGATCTTATGCTTAAGGATAGCTTGCCGCAACTCTTCGCCGTTACCAATCTTGTCGCCATCAATGGATAGGATGACATCGAAGCGGCGCAATCCCCCACGATGTGCCGGCCCGCCTTCGAACACGTGCATCACTACTACGCCCTCGTCGATGGCCAGGCCGATCCAGTGCGCAAGGCCGGCGCTGTTGGGCGTAATATCGCCGATGCCGAGCCACGGCCCGCCGTGGACCAGGAAATGCGTCATCATTTTCGCCTCGTTGATCGGTATGGCAAAGCTGATGCCGATAGTGGTCGCCTCGCGGTTCGGCGAGAATATGGCGTAGTTGACGCCGATGGCCTGGCCGGCCAGGTTGACCAGTGGCCCGCCGCTGTTGCCCCGGTTGATGGCCGCATCGGTCTGAATGACATTGCGCTGGCGATCGGGGCCGACGGGACGGTAGCCCTTGGCGCTGACCACACCGACGGTGACAGTGCCGGTGTAGCCGAAGGGATTGCCCATGGCGACCACCCATTCACCGACCTTCACCCCGTCGCTGTCCCCCAGCTCAAGGGCGGTCAGGTCATCAGGGGCGTCCACGGGCTCCACGACGGCCAGGTCGGAAGCAATTTCTGCGCCGATCAGTTTCCCCTGCAGTCTGCGCCCGTCAATGAGCTCGACTGTAATCTCCTGGGCACCGGCCACGACATGGGCGTTGGTAAGGACCAGAAAACGGTCCTCGTACTTGAATATGAAGCCGGACCCAAGCCCCGGCTGAGGCTGAGGACCCAGCAGGTATTCCCACATATTGCGCGGCTGACTGGTGCTGATGGTCTCGATTCTGACCACAGCGGCCTCGGCCCGCGACACTGCATCAACGATGGCGTCTTTTTCGGTCTTGATTTCCACCGTTGGACGACGCGGGGGATAGCTCAACTCACCATCGTCGCCGGGGGCAGGGGTGCATAGCTCGCGGTAGAACGCCGCACCCAGAAAGCCGCCGGCCAAACCGACGACCAGCGCCATAATGAGTAAGGCTGTCGGGCTGACTATTCTGTTGGATTGCATATCCGCATCCTCCGCAAATCATTGCTGCGTGGCTCGGAATTCTCTCTTCTTGCCGCGCGCCTCGGGCATCTTCATATGCCGTTCTCCCCTCTCCCTGTGGGAGAGGGGCCGGGGGTGAGGGTCACCGTTTTCCCCTCTCCCTGTGGGAAAGGGGAATTAAAGGGGTGAGGGCGCTGTTGCCTTTCGGTTTGCACTGCGGCCTAGAGCTGTTTCATCACATTAGCCATCTCGATCGCGGTCACGGCCGCCTCGAAGCCACGGTTCGGCAAGCGGGTGCCTGCTCGTTCGATGGCATCCTCGAGAGTCTCTGCAGTGACGACGCCGAAGATGACCGGAACACCGGTGTCCATGCCCGCCCTGGCCAGGCCCTTGGCCGCTTCGCCTGCCACGAAGTCGAAATGCGGTGTCGAGCCACGGATGACCGCACCGATTGCGATCACCGCATCATACTCTCCGCTTTCGGCCATTTTCCTGGCCGCCAGGGGCAGTTCGAAGCCGCCCGGCACCCAGACGATAGTGATATCACCATCTTTGGCTCCGTGGCGGATCAGGGCGTCCATCGCGCCGTCCTTCAGCTTGCTGGTGATGAACTCATTGAAGCGGCTCACCAGCACACCGAATTTGAGACCCTTGGCTGCAAGATCTCCAGCAATTTCCTGTCCCATACCTCTTACCTCATTTCTGTGAGGACGCTGTCCATTCTCTATGGATACCGCTACTGTTTAGCCTCATCATTGTCGCCCAGCAGGTGCCCCATCTTTTCTCTCTTGGTGCGCAGGTACTCGGCGTTATGTGGCGTCGCCGGGGCCTCGAGCGGAACCCGCTCCACAACCTCCAACCCGTAGCCGCCCATCGCCGTGTACTTGGCCGGATTATTGGTCATCAGCCGCATCTTGGTAATGCCCAAATCCGCCAAGACCTGCGCCCCCAGACCGTAGTCCCGCATATCGGCCGGGAAGCCAAGCGCCTCGTTGGCCTCCACGGTATCGTAGCCGTTCTCCTGCAGGTGGTAGGCCTTGATTTTGTTAGCCAGGCCGATGCCACGGCCCTCGTGGCTGGGGATATAGACGACCACCCCGCAGCCGGCCTCTTCGATCGCCTGCAGGGCCGCGTGCAGTTGCCAGCCGCAGTCGCACTTCAGCGATCCCAGCACATCGCCGGTGACGCAGCCGGAATGGACCCGCACTAACGGCGCCTCGCAGCTTCTCAGGTCGCCCTTGGTGATCGCTATATAGACGCCTTCGCCGAGTTTTGAAGTGTAGATTATGGCCTCGAAATCGCCGTGGATAGTGGGTAGATGAGCGGCGGCCTCGCGTTCCACCAGCCGTTCGGTGCGGCGCCGTAGTCTGATGATGTCGGCGATGGTGACGATTTGGAGGTCTTCGGCCGCGGCGAATTCCTGCAGCGCCTCCATATCGGCGACGGTGCCATCCGGGCTGAGAATCTGGCACAGGACGCCGGCGGGACAAAGCCCGGCCAGTCGCGCCAGATCAATGGTCGCTTCGGTGTGCCCGACGCGAGCCAGCGTGCCACCCTCGACCGCACGAATGGGGAAGACGTGCCCCGGGCGGACCAGGTCAACGGGCCGAGTATCCTCACATATGAGCAACTGGATGGTCCTTGCCCGGTCGCCGGCCGTGTCCCCGGACACGATGCCCTCGGCGGCATCAACAGATACGGTGAAGGCGGGGCCGGAGCGGCTCTGCTGCGTGATGCGTACGCGCGGATGGTCAGCGGCCATTGGCGGAATATCCAGCTCATCGAGGCGCTGGCCGGTCA
>JALGTY010000076.1 GCA_029821145.1 Candidatus Zipacnadia bacterium | reverse complement strand
GGGTAATTGCCGTATGGAAAGATATCGTTACCACAGTTCGGGCATCCGGCCTCCTTGTTGGTGTGGATATCGCGGGGCAGCCACTGGGAGGGTATCATCTCCCAGAGCTCGTCGTCCGTCATTTCCAGATACGACGCGGCTCCGGATATGGCGCTTTTCTGTGCATTTGCCGCCCAGTCGAACTTCTCGACGTTCGCCAGCGCATTGGCCCGCATTTCTGCGGTTATGATCCTGCTGCACTGTTTGGCATGCACCCATGAGGCTACAGAGAGTGCAATCATGCTCATCAGCAAACCAACCATAAGTTTCTCAGCCATCACGATCCCTCCAAGGGTCAGTCAGATGTCACTATCTTCGCCGGTAACTAGGTATTTCTCCCGACTCTGGCCACAACCTGCCTGTGATCGGCCGCCTCCTCACCGGTCCAGGCCCAGTGATCGGCCGCCTCCTCACCGGTCCAGGCCCACGCAGCACGGCACCGCATATTCGTCGCCGACATTCACCAGGTACTTGTAGCCTGCCGCAAAGTCGGAGGCGTCCTTGAAGCCCTGGATGATCGTAATGTCGCCGGTGGAAATACCCTCCTCGGTTACGGCCTTGATTCCATAGCTGGTATCCAGAGGCAGATCGTTCTTGAAGTGGATGGTCTGCCCGACCAGCTCAACGTCCTGGGGCAGTGGCGGATCGAGAAAGACCAGATTGTTCTGCGGGTCCGAGGCGTCAATCTTGGTGACCGTGCCTTCGTATGCGGCACGGTCGCCGACCAGCTTGACCTCGCCGCAACTAAGCAGCGTCGCATTGCTCATCCGCATGAGCTTTACCTCGCCGTCCACCAGGCGAATCATGCCAAACTGGCCATCGAATTCGATCCCGCCCTCCACATTGACCTTTGTGCGCTCCTCGCAGCTTATCAGGATATCAGTGGTCCCGTCCAGTAATTCCACAGCCACCGCTGCTACGGAGTTGGGATCGGCGTTGTGCTCGACCTGCAGCTTCCGAACCTGCTTGATGAAGGGCGTCGTGTCATACGGCTCCAGCACGGTGACGAACTGGCTCTCCATATTGTCACCCAGGCGACTCTGGATGAGGTATCGCAGCCGGCGCGGATTGCCCTTCTTGTTCTGCGGCGGATCACCACTGCACAGGGCCACCTCATCGCAGGCACTGAGAGAATGCAGACGCAGGTGCGGCTCTTTGCCTGCCTTGATGCGGCCGCGCAGGTCCTCGCATTTCCAATCAACGCTGTAGTAGGTGTCCACGGGGTCGGCTGACCGCTCCACATCGTACAGATACGTGAAGCCACTCGTCTTGTAGAAGCCGGCCTGCTCGCCTGCGAGTGTGGCGAACTCCACATCCGGCCCGGCGAAGGTGCCTGTGTCCTGCTTGACCAGCGCTATCCCTTCAATCGTTGCGGTTTCAGCGGCTCCGTGATAGGAAAGCCGGTGGTTGTTGCCCCCGCGGGCACGGAAGACGTCGAAAACGTAGCTGTCCCCCTGCGAAATATCCACCAAAGCAACAGTGCGCCGGTAGGTTTGCAGGTCTTGATAAGCTGTCTTTGAGCTAACATCCATGACGCGTAGTGGGGCCTGCACGACGAAGAGATTGAGCTTGCCGCCAGGGCTGTAGCCCGCTCTGGTATCGTTCACCAGCAACGTGTTGTGGCTGATGGTGTTCGATGTCCATGCGCCTCGCTTGGGCCAGCTTCCCGTGTACTCCGGGTAGCCCAATTCCGGCATCATCGCGATATTCTTTGCGAACAGGCCGATATTGAGGCAGTCGGCGTGTGAGTGCCCTTTGCGGTAGCCGTAATGTATCCACAAGGCGCGGCCGTCAACTGCACTCTCGGCCTGCATATAAGCCTGCCCGTAGCGCCCCAGGTGGTCGCATCTGAGCTTGAACGGCTCCGCCTGAGCGATCTGCTTGGTTTCGTTGATCAGCGCATCCGGCTCCTCCGCAAAGATGTCACCTGGGAGCCGCAGCGATGATCCATGTTCGGAATGCTCCCGCCATGCCAGGTTCGCCAACTTGGGGTCCCGGTAGAGCTTGTAGCCGCGCATATAGGTGGAGGCCCGGCCTCTGCGTCCCCATGTGCCGGTCGCCCCGCTATCACCGATATTTGGCATTACGGCATCGAGGCAATTCAGCCGAGGCTCGATGAAAAAGGTCTGTTTGAGCTTCGGGAATTCGGCGACCATGTCGTGGTTCGTATATTCCGGGTACTCCGCCAGGATTTCGGCCAGTGCTATGAAACTGCTGGTCCAGATCAGCCCGTAGCCACCACATTCGCCGCCCATTCCGTCGCGGTCCAGGCCCTCGACCAGCACCCAGGGGATGGGATCCTTGTGCCTGTTATACTCACCCGGGTAGTCCGGATCGAACAGCCAGTCGAGCCATTCTTCGGTAACCTCTTCTCGGTCCAGGGCTATCGCTGTTGTTGCGAGGGAGGTGTGGGTCATGCCCGTGTTGCCCCGGATGTGGCCGTCCTTGCACGATTCCAGTATTTCGACAAGCAGATCGTCTTCGATATGCTTGCAGATGCTTGCGGCACTGCTCTTGTCGTCCAGTTTGTACTGTTTAGCCTTCCCGGCGCAGAATTTCACCAACTCATCATCGTCCTGGATGCCATCGTATATGAGGTCATAGGCGCGCGCAAACCTCTGCCCCACACGGGTTTCCCAGATGCAGCCTTCTATGCGACCCTGGCCGGTGCCGCCCTGGCTGTGCTGAAAGCCCAAGTCATGCAGTGGTTTGTAATCCATCTCCGGATAAACGTCAGCGATGCGATCCAGCAGCACCGCTGCCTTGTGAGCGTATTGCTTGTCACCTGTAAGTGTATAGGCCCGCGCCAGAGCGCCCAGTGCCCTGTAGATCCTGGGCCAGCGCGACCACTGGCAGTAAGCCGCGATGATGTGATGCGTGTTCCCCTTCTCGTCCACCATCCCGTACCCGTCATCCACATAGACCTTGTGCAAGGGGTCCTTGGGATCGGGGTGCTCGGCGTTGAAAAGCAGCGAGCGATCGCCAAGCTCGCGCCGGAACATGCCGTGCTCGTCAAGGGCGGTCTTGTAGAAAGCCAGGAAATCGTTCTTGGGATAGACCTCACCACAGTTGGGACATTTCGCTTTCCACGGCGCATTTATCGGATCGTACTTCCACCAGCGCATGCCATATTTCAGCGCCGCCTCGCCGCAGTTGGGGCAGCCGGGCTTCTTGCCCTCGTAGAGGACGCCCTTGTTGGTGATGTCGGCGCGGGGCAGTTCCTGCGAGGTAATCATCCCCCACAGCTCGTCGTCGCTGAGTTCTACCCACGCCTGGGCGCCCGTTATGGCGCTTTTCTGGGTGCTTGCGGCCCACTCGAACTTCTCCACGTTCGCCAGCGCATTGGCCCGCATCTGCGCGGTCACCAATCTGCTGCACTTCTTGGCATGTGCACCTGACGCCACAGAAAGCAGAAGCATACTCATGAGCAAGCTAACAACGAGTTTCTCAGACATGTTCTTCGCCCTCCTCAAGATACCGGACTGCGTTCTGCTGGTGGCTGTGGGGAGTATTCCGCCCATGTCGGCTCATAACCTGCCACTTGTCAGCCTGTGATTCCGTACAGTCGGAGGCATGGCCAGCTGTCAATACGCTAGAAAAGGGCCGGACATCAGCCCGGCCCTTTCGTCTTCCAGCTACGCTTAGTGCCTGGTACGGCTACTTCTTCACTGTGGTGAAGATGGTGTATCTGCCGCGCTGGACGAGCAGCAACACGGTATCGCGCTTGCTGGCGCTGATTATCTTCTGCGCCTGCTCCACAGAGGCGACTTTGCCCTGGTTGACGGCGCCTGCAGCGGCATTCTGCTTTGCATCTTCTCCTCATCTGTCCTGGTAATGACTATGCCTTTGGCGCTCTTGGCAAGCCCCATGCTGTCGCGCAGTTCGTCGGTCAGGTCGCTGGCCCACACGCCGGTGAGGACCTCCACATCGCCATCTACACCAGGCATCCCAATCCGGGCCTTAGCCACGGTCTTGGGCGGTCCGGCGATCTTGACCTTGCGCGTTTCATGCTTTCCATTGCTGATGAGCTCGAGGTCAATGTCGGTACCAGGCGCGGTAGTCCGGATTACGTACTTCAGGGCCCCGGGGCTGTCAACCGCTTTGCCGTTTACCTTGAGTATGACATCGCCGCTCTTCAGATTCCCCGCCTGGGCCGGACTGTTGTCCTCGACACTGGACACCAGCACGCCCCTGGTGTCTTTCAAGCCAAACTGCTCGGCCAGTTCGGAGTCAATGTCCTGGATGCCAACGCCGAGCCAGCCGTGCACGACCTCACCGTGCTTGACCAGGCTGTCCATTACGCTGCGGGCGAGGTTGCTCGGTATGGCGAACCCGACGCCCTGGTAGCCGCCAGTGTTGGTGGCGATGGCGGTATTGATGCCCACCAGTTCACCTTTGAGGTTGAGCAGAGCACCGCCGGAGTTACCCGGGTTAATGGCGGCATCAGTCTGGATGAAGTCCTCGTAACCGGTTGCTCCCGTTATTCCCAGGTCGGTGCGGCCCTTGGCGCTGATGATGCCCATTGTTACCGTATTGCCCAAACGGAAGGGGCTACCGATGGCCAGAACGATCTCACCGACCTCAGCGGCATCTGAGTCGGCCATCGCCATCACTGGTAGGCTGCTGGCGTCAATCTTCAGCACCGCTACCTCGCTGTCCTCATCGCTGCCGATTACTTTGGCTTGCATGATCCTCTGATCGTACAGATGGACCTCGATAGCATCGGCGCCGGCGATCACATGAGCATTGGTGAGAATGTAACCGTCCTGGCTGACAATCACGCCGGAGCCCAGGCCGTGCTGCTTGTACTCTCGATCGGGAGTATCGCCGAAGAAGCGCCGGAAGCGGGGATCGTCGAAGAACGGGTTCGGAAACGAACGGGACCTCACGGTTTTCGTCGAAGTTACCGCAACTACGCTGGGCATGGCTTTCTTAGCCGCCGCGGTAATCTTGCTCTGGTCAATTGCCTGCGCGAACGCCGGCGCTGTCGTGCTTACCTGCACTCCCGCGTCGTTGGCCTTCTCAAGGCCGTATAGAACCCATCCCCCGGCCAGTATGCCAACTACCACAACAACTGCAAAGATGCGCAACAGTTTGCTACTACGCACAAATGTCATCGGCGTTTTGCCATCCTTTCGCACATGCTGAGACTTATGTCGCAAATCATTATCAATAATGACGTTCCGAGCAGCGAAAAGTTCCCCTTCGGCTGAGTGATATGCAAATGCGTGGGATGCATGTTGATGGCCATACGGGTCAAGTAGCGACCGACGTCGAGGCAGCATTTGTCACTGAGAACGCCAATACCCACGCGAAGCTGCATATGGCTGAGGGCGTCGAGCATGCCCACGGCACCGTTCGAGCGAGAGGAGCGCTGTTCAGTACCGACCGCAAAGCGGGTTCAAACTGGCCCGGTCATGTCTCTTTGAGCCTGGGCCGAGCAGCGTCTGCGCCATGCCAGGCCCAACAGCCCTAGAGCGAACAGCCACAGGGTAGCGGGCTCTGGCACCGAGGTGTACATGATTTCAGGAGGACCAAAGTCAACCTCCGCTTGCCACGTAATATGCCCGTTGCTGATCTGCGGAGCGATGTCGGCATAGGTGTTGTGGGTTATCTGGTAAACCGTGGTGCCGTCCCAGTGGAATATTTCGTAATCCAAATCCGCATCATACGCCTGCCAGACGACCTGGCCATTGGATATCTGTGCTGCGGTATCCCACTGGCTGGCGGCATCTATGCTGATCGTGCTGGTTGTGCTGCCGTTGTAGAAGAAGACCTCAAAGTCATCGGCATCTCACCCGCGCCAGGTCATCTGTCCGCTGGCGATCTGAGGCAGTTCATCATCGGTGGCGTTGTCAGTCAGGTAGTGGGTGGTGCCATCCCAGTAGTAAATCTCGGTGTCGCTGCCATCGCTGTGCTGCCAGACCACCGTGCCGTCATAGATCTGAGGCTTGGAATCCGCGTTGCCGTCATCGGTGATCTTGGTCGTCGCTGATGCGCTGGCTGCTGGTACCGTCCCAGAAGTAGATCTCCGAGGCGCGCGCCCACGTCACCTCGCCGTTGTGAATCTGCGGGACGGTGTCGCTGAAACCATCGTCGGTGATCTTGGTCGTCGTCCCGCTGCCGGAGTCCCAGTAGTAGATGTCGTTATCAGCCTGCCAGGCCACCTTGCCCGCGTGAAGCTGCGGAGCCTGGTTATTGTAGCTGGTGTCGGTAACATCAGTCTGTTGGCTGCCATCCCAGAAGTATATCTGCTCATACGAGCCGTCGTTGCCCTGCCATACGATCGTCCTGCCGTAAATCTGCGGGTTGGTGTCGGCCGCGCTATTGTTGGTTATCCGGTGCACATCCCACGGCCACGGTTGCACAGTATCGCCGCCCGCCGCCACGCACACACCGAGGCAGGTAACCACGGCTACCAGCTTTAGGTGCCCAAGATGTCCGCAGATCATTTTGCCGGTTTCTCTCTTACCAGAGCAAGTATCGGGCTACAGCAACGGCCTCGGGCTGCCCTTCGACGTTGCTCAGGGCCGTGAGCCTGTCGAACGGGAAGCTGAGAACGCGATAACTCGCATTCTCACCTGACCTGTGCCAAGCACAGGTCAGGCCGAGCTACGCGTTTTGTGAATTATTCGGGCTCGGGCCTTCGGCCCAGTGTCTATGATATACCGCATTAAGCTCGGTTGGTAAACTCAAGAATTCCGCAATATAACGCAGAAACGCAGAGGCTGTGGCCCGCAATTGGGCCACGACCTCACCATATTCGGCTACCACCCCCCCCTCCCTGAGTTCTGTCTCACTTTGTTACCGCGATTCGCAGCTAGGGTCGCACGACGAGATCCACCTGCTCGACAACCTTGCGATTCATGCGCATGTCCACCGTGATCCTGAACTGCTTCACCTCGACGCGCTGGTCACGGCGAACGGCGCGAGCGTTGACCTCGATGCTCCACCTGCCATCGTTGCCGACCTTGGCTTCGGCGTTCTCGAGGAGTGGCGATGTCGCGTTCTGGCCGGTGGCCTTGAGCGTGGCCTCGGCGATAACGGTGATGCGCATGGTCCGACCTGGGACGCTGGTTCCGCTAATGGTGAACCGCTCGGGCACAGTGGCGCCGTTGGTGGGCGATGTGACGATCAGTTTTGGGCCCAGAGCGTGCGTGGTACAAGGGCCGGGCACGGCGTTGGGCGCGAACCGACGGGTCAGCGTGTTTGGGCAGAGGCCGGTCGCCTTCAGCCCCGTCTCGCGGCAGATACTGATCTGTATCGTGCCTTGCGGAGGCGTTGGCGGGGTGTAGGGCGGCGTGGTCGCTGAGCCGCTGAGCGGCGGCATGCTTGCGGTGGTGATCATGACCGCGCGGTTGGGCGAATCGTAGGTGACGCCCGCGCCGAGGGCCTGCGAAACGAAACGCACGGGGACGTAGGTCTTCCCGCCGGCGAGGATCAGCGGCGGAACATCAAGCGTGACGGCCGATCCATCAACCAGCGCGGTCGTGCGGCCAATCCAGAGCTGTACGATTCTCGAGCCCCGCGTTGCGGTGATCCGTCTCTGCGCACCATCCCAAACGACGCTCGCGCCCAACTCGCGGAAGATATCCGCCAGCCCGACAAGCACGCGACCGTTCACCTCCGTTGGCGGAGCCTGTGTGCGCATGAGCTGCCCGTCTATGAAGACGCGGTAGCGCTTCGAAGGTTGAGGCATCGGTGGGGGCGGGGGAGGATGCACAACCGATGGGGGACCGATCGGCGGCCAGGGAGGATTTGTAACTGTCGGCGGCTGGCTCGGCGGCGGCACAGGCTTTGGCGCCGACGGAAGTGCGTGCATAAGCTTGTGGAGCCGTTCGACCTCACCCCAGTCACGTGGCGTGTCGCACACGATGAAGGTGCGACCGCGCACCCACGCGGCGACGTAGTTCGTGTACACGTTAACCACGAATCCCTCAGCGATGAACTTCTGCTCGGTCCACATCTTCATGTGGTCGGGATCGATTGAGCGGCCGTGCCCGATGCTTGGCATCTCAGGGCACTTGACCGTGCCTTCGCCACGGTAGCACGCGTGGTCGTGGAACTGAGTCATCTTGAAGCTATGGCTGACGTAAGTCGGGAAGTTGGGCCAAGGGCGGTAAGTCGGCATACGATCGTAGTCGGGCTTCATGCGAGCGTAGTTGTTGTTCAGGCATTGGAGCGCTTCGTCGGGTGTCCGGAAGACAACGACCAGCACGGTCCACATGATGCCGGGCCAGTCATAGGCGCGTTCCGGCGTAGGCGTCGGCGGGTCCGCGAAGCCGTCTAGCCCGGCGCTGAACGCCTTCAGTTGCTCCCTCGCCGATCTTCTCCCTGTCAGCGGGCCGACCTCGTTCACGTAGTGCTTGTTGAGAACGCTGATTATGTCAGCCCCCGACGGCGCCCACATCGGGTCGTCTTGAGCTACTGCGCTGCCTGTCAAGACCACACCGATCAACGCCATGACGCACTTCATCTGCAGTTCACGCTTCATCTGCAATTCACCCTTCTTGATAGGCGCTGCCTATGGATTTCGCCTGCTTCGTCAAGCCAGGCCACACCGTGAAACAATGTCCGCGCTATCTGATAGTCCTACGCGCCCTCTTCACTCACCTGTTCTGAGAGCGCTGAATTCGGCTGTAATTCCTCTACCTCCAGGTCTGCTCCGCTCAACCGCAGCAGGCTTCCCTCAGCCATAGCAGCGAAAGAGACCCGGCCGTTTGCCATGGATATGACCGCAACCGCGGCATCGGTCTGCAATTTCCCTGCTGGGGTATCTACCTCGATTTCAGCCGGCTCAAGCTGGCTTACCACCAGGTCGGTGCCAAGCGTTGTCTCTACAAGTACTAACGCCACGTTGTCACACTGCTGTTCCGGCACCGCCAGGCGAAACGCCGACTTCACCAGCCCCGCCCCCGGCTTGTGGGCCTCATAGACGGTGCAGAAGGCGGAGACGCCCGCGTCCGGCTGGTGGCGGCGGATGATGTAGGGGACCGTGACGCCGAGGTCGGTGTTGCGGTGGTCGCGCTGGCCCCACCCGTCGCCGATGTAGGTGATCTCGCCCCTCTGGCCGCAGTGACAGGCCGAGAAGACCAGGTCATCGGCAACCTTCCAGGCGGCGGTCCAGGTGTCAGGACTGTGTGCGGATTTGACGTTTTCCAGGTCCATCTGCGGGGTGCCACCGAACTCGAAGGAATGCCGGGTCCATTTGTCGGTGACAGGCACGGAGCCAAGGCCCTTGTGGACGCGGTCGCCGGGGCTGCTTGGGTCACTCGGCCACGCGACTGTGCCGACACTGCATGTGGCCGCGCTTCCGCGAATCCAGAAGCTGACCGTGCCTCTGGCGCCGTCGGGCATTTCCAGCGCGTTGGGCCCGGTGTAGCCGTTGGTGTCGCCGTGCATGAGGGCCTGGTTAACGCCCGTGTCGTTGCCCTTGCCGAGTATCTTGAAGTACGCGCAGTGATCATCTGTGCGTCCCGGGGAATGTGCTCCCCATTCGGCCTTGCCGCTGCCGGAGTAGTGATTCCAGTTCGCGGGCTTGCCGGTCTCCTCATCAATCTGCGCGGCGGAGGGGTTCTTCGCAAGCTCGGTGCCGTCAGCCAGCTTGATGCTGACATCATCAACGTAGATCTCGTCGGCTTCACCAGTTACGGCGAAGCGGAGCCCGAAGCGGACGTTCTTCTCGGCTTCAGCCATGACGATCTTGCCGTCCTGCAGCTCGATGCCGCTGACTTCATACTCACTGTTGGGACCGTGATAGACCAGGTCGCGGGAGCCCTTGTCGGTGTGCAGCCGGAAGATGTCCACGAAGTATGAATTGTTGGGATCGTGGTCAATCTGGACTAGAGTGCGGCGGTAGATGTCGGCTTTGTCATAGGCGGTGGAGGAGGCCTCCATGACCTTGACCTTCTCGCCGGTATGGCAGAGATGGAAGTAGCCGCCACGGCCCTTGCCCTTCTGGCCGGCGAGGTCCACCATGCCGGTGTTGTGGGAAAAGGTCCGGCGGGTCATGCCGGCCTTTGGATGATCCCAGAGGTAGCCGAGGTCGGTCAGCAGTTCGTGGCCGTCCTTCCAGTAGTAGAGGTTGAGGCTGTCAACATGATGGTGACCGCCGTAGTGAGTCGCGCTGAGCAGGGCCAGCGACTTGCGACCGTGCTCGCCGGTGCGCATCTGGCCGAGGCAGAGGATCGGGAAGAAGTTGTCCTCGAAATGGAGGGGAGGGCTGTCCTTTTCCTCGAGCCCGGGCTTGCGGAAGAAGATGGCGGTGCCCCTGTCGGACTTGCCGAGATCATCGCCGGCGTAGCCCTTGAGCAGGGCGAGGTACTGCGGGTTGTCGGGATAGTTGGCGACGAGCAGTTCGGCGAAGATCCTGCCGAGGGCGGTGCTGCGATATGAATCGGCATAGGGAGGGTACTTCAGATTCCCCTGTAGACCCTCGAACATCCGCTGCCACACCAGCTTGTACTTCCCCTCATATAGGTTCAGGTCTGCGATCCGTTCCCCGTTCTCATCCACGTACCCGGCCGGGTCCGAATAGCCCCGCACCGCCTGGCCGAGCCGGTAGATGCCGTGGAGCGACATCATGGCATAGGCGGGTGACTCGGGCGTGCAGCCGTCCTCAAGGAACCAATCCTCCATGGTGAGCTTCCAGCCTTCGAGCCCGAAGCGGACGAAGCCGGGATGTCCCAGCGCCATGCCGACCATGGCGACGGCGATGCGGTTGCCGACGGATTTGTTGTTGATGCGCTTCTCGCCGACGAGGTGTGCGCAGCTTTCGAGGATGAGGTCGCGCTCGATCTTGATGCGCTCGGCTTCGGTGTACACCGGCGTCCCATCAGCATTTCTCGCATTGCAGGTCAACTCGTATGCCTCGAGAACCGTGGCTGTGAAGTAGCCCTCCTGTCCGCCGCCACCGGCGCGGCAACCTGCCCAGTAGCTGGCGTAGAGCTTGCGGTCAGGCTTGTTGGGTGGATAGACGAGCTCATCTGTGGGGAGGTGCTCGAGGTTGAGGGCGGCGATATGCGGGTCCATGTCCGCAATCTCACCGTAGGTGGAGACGATGAGCCAGCGGGGATAGACCTCTGCGAAGCGGAGCAGGAGCTTGCGCGTCGCCTCCGCGTACTCGGGCTTCTCGGTGAGTGCGTAGGCGCGAGAGAGGCTGTGGAGCCTGTTCTTGCACCAGTTGACCTTGTAGTAAGTGACCATGCCGGAGAAGCTGGGCCGGTAGTGAGCATAGCCCCACTGCCTGCCGGTCTCGCCGCCGTAGAAGCTGAACTTCTGGCCCTTGCCGGCCTCCGACTTGCACTCGAGCACGATAGTCTCGGGGTACTCGTCATTGGGGAAAACGGTGTCGCAGACGCGGCACTTGATGTGGTCGGGGTCGTCGAGCGACCAGGTCCATGAGCCGCCCGGATGTCGTGGGAGGTCCTTGTCGCGACAGGCCGGGCATTGGTAGCACCGTAGCACCGTCTGCTGCTGCAGCATCTCTTCAAGGAACTCATCGGTGATGCGGTCGAGGTGAGTCTGTGCCGCTTTCTCAATGCCCTCTGCGTAGGCCCGGGCCCATTCGTAGCGCTTGATGTTCTCGCGGGCGTTCTCCAGGTCCTCGGCATTGATGTAGCCGACGGGGTGCTTGACCGTGCTCCGGTACTTCTCCCATGAGGACCAGTCCATCAGCGGCTCATCGGCGACAGCGATAACGTCATCAGCGAAGCAGGTCGCGGAGGTGAGAATCCCTGCGATGATGAGTACCACAATGATACCGTGTACTGACATAGGTAACGCCTCCTGGTGATATTGTTGGGCCCTGTCGCAGGGCTTACTCCTCCGGATAGCGACAACGGTTGGCGATCCGGAACTCCAAGTCGCCGGGAATGCCCCAGTTGGGAAAGTATTGCAGCTTGATGTAGCCGTCTTCAATCGTCATCCCCGGCAGGCGGTCAATTTCGACTACGCGCGTGTTATCGGGGCCGTCGGTGGTGGACTGAATGAAGAAGCCTCTGGTGGTGCCATCGCCGTCTTCGGTCAACAGCAGCCTTCCGCGCAACCGACTGTCGGCGGGCAGGTCCGCATCGGTAACGAAGGCGTTGGTCTCATCGCCCATGTCAGTCCCCATCGTGCGCACCACTTTGCCCTCGTAAGCCGCTACGCCTTCCAGCTTGTTCTCGCCGAATTGCAGCGTGCTGGCGTCAACCATATAGGCCTGGCTGTAGTCACTGCCGGACCGCGACAGATACGCGAAATGGCCGGTGAAATCTACACCTTCGAGCTTTACAGCGCCTGCGCTGTCCATTGCGGAGAGGATATAGTCCGTGCGCTCAGCAACCTCAATCTGCACGCCCACTGCCATGTCCGAGCCCTCACTCAGTGATATGAGCTTCACCGACTGCACTTTCGGCTCGCTGGTATATGGCTCATGGACTGCGACGAAGATGTTTTCAGGTCCCGGCCGGCGCACGTCCAGGAATTGTGCTGTGCCTTCGCGGCGCATGGCCGGCGCATCGCCGATGATCACTTCTGTATTCTCGCCCCCCAGCACGATCGTGCGCAGCTTCTGACCGGTATCGGCGGTGAACGTGACAGCCCATTGCTCATCCGTAGATGCCGATTTGAGATTCTCGATCCATTCGTGCAGCTTGCCCTCACGCGGCTGCAAGCTGACGGACGCGTCAATGGTGTACTCGTTCTGCAGCGGGCCGTGCAGCATCCAGTCATGTGTGGAGCCGCCTCTCACGCGGAAGATGTCCACAAAATAGACATCAGACCCGGAGCTTTGCACCATGCAGACCGTCCGGCGATAAAGCGCGCAGATGTTAGACGGATAGGCGCGATGACCGTCCACTTCGATGACCTGGAGGCCGTTGGGGCCGCCGGTGTCGAAGAGGCGCAATTGCCCGTCGGTCAGCGTGCTGCCGTGCTTGACCGTCTTACGTGCCCAGTCGAAGTCCTCGACATCCACCTCGTCAATCGGCGCAAATTTCCTTTGCGCTGCGCTGCTGCGATGAAACTGGTTCTGCTCGTCAATGACGACAGTGTTGTGTCCGGCGGTGGCGGCAGTCCAGGAGCGGACCTTGCCCTTCCCATAGGTGGTCTCGGAAGGCATCTCGATGCCGTTGGCCCAGATGAAGAAGTTGAGGCGGTCGAGATGGTCGTGGCCGTAGGTGCCGCCGAAGTTGAGGCGCGCCTGCACCTGGTCATCGCCTCTGCCCTGGCCAAGTATTGCGTGGCCGGCCCATGTGAGCAGCGTGGGCTCGGATTTTTCCGGTTTGTACTCGTCGAGCGACCAGTAGCAGTCCCAGCGGTCGGTCGTATTGGACTCCCAGTGACTGTCATTGATTACAGCATAGTAGCCGTTAGGCCAGATGAACTTCTGCATTGCTTCGGCGGCTTTTTCCAGGAATGGCCGGTAGCGGGCGCGAAAGTCGGCATTATCAAAGCGCGTGCCGTCAACCGGGTCCATGAACCCCGGCGGGTCGGAATATGCGTCGAGCTGCGGCATCATTCCGTAGATGGCCCAGCGCCCGGTTATCATCTGATGATAGCAGGGGCTGCCCTCATGCCAGAAGCCGCTGGGGAAGTACGATATTTTGATCAGCCCGTCGCCGAAGCGGATCGCCCGGTGGACGAGTTCCGGGTCCCCCAGCGCCTGCCCCCAGGTCAGCATCCCCAGTTGCCGGTTGGCTTCAGTATTCCCATAGGACAGCGGGTAGCGGTCATCTATGGACAGATTATAGTAGAGAAGCTCGCGCTCCAGGTGCAGCTTCATGTCCGCAATACCCAACTCCTGGCCCAGCTTCTCCATCTGGCCGCTGTTGTAGATCTGGTCGTATGCCAGAACCAGCGGCGCTGAATAGTGCAAGTCGTAAGGGTGCCACGTAGTCCACATGCCCGCATAGCGTGGTGGCATCATCCAGCCCCATGCCGGCTCTACATAGTCGTGAGGCTTCAACTCCTTGCTGATGCGGTCATACCAGCCCCAGTGCTTTAGTACCTCTGAGTAACGGTGCAAAATGACCGCCGCTTTATAGGCGTATTTGTCCTCCCCGCTCTCACCATACTTCTGCGCCAGCACCTTCAGCGCCCTGACCATTTTCGAATTATCGCCTGAGCGGTATTCCACCTCATCAATATGCGACCGCAGCTCTTCATTGGACTTGTCCACCCAGTCATCCGCATTCTCTGAGGTGCGCACCAGATTCCACACGCTATGGTCCCAGGAATAGACTGGGTGCTGCACATTGTATTTGCGGCAGCGCGGCAATTCCTCATCGGCCACCTGCGCCCATACTGCAACACACACAATCGCAGCGGTCAATATCACTGCCAACCTTCTTGCGCTCATGCTTTCTCGCTATCCCTTCTTCTCCAAGCTGAGATGAAATCGCCGGCCTGCTACCTCGCCCACGAACCTGCCGAGCCGATAAATCCCGTTGATATTGGGTAAATCTCTTTGTCCCAGTACGACGTCTATCCCTGCCGCATCATCCACGGTTACTTCATACACCGCGCCCTCATACGTGACTCGGAAGCCGTCCTCCAGCCGCTCTATCTCCGATGTGCCCATCCCATCCGTCACCAGCAGTGGCACGACGAATTCGCTTAGCTCTCCGCCCTCGACATCTGGAACAATACTCAGGCCTTCGGGGGTAAGCTCGTAGGTCTCTACGATCGCCTCTGCTCCGGTCAGATCCCCGCTGTAGTGCAGGGCGAACGCGACTCGCTCTTGCGTCTCTTCGATCACGGTCAGCTCAGCCGAGTATATCCCGCCGCAATACTCTGAAGCGTCCATGCCGGCCAGCGGCTTATCTTTCAGGCCCCATTTCACTAGCGGGCCGATGGCAGCGTATTCGGGCGACGCTGCGATTGACATCTGCACCGCCGGCTGAGCGGGAATTGACATGGAAAGCGCCGTCTCAGGTCGCACTCCCTTCTTATGGAAGCGCCCCAGGCCGGTGGCATCGTGCGTGTTTTGGCCCTTGTTGTCAATTTCGATATGGCAATCACCGCAAGTGGCGAAGGTGCGGTGGAAGCTCGGCCATATCTGCAGTACGTATCCGCCCCGGTCGGTTGGTGTTGGCCCCTCGGCGATCTCCTCGTCGGCAAGCTGGTAGGCGGTGCCCAGGATGCTGGCAATCAGCAGGGCGTAGCAGGCGTATGGACTGTCGTCATAGCCGGCGTCACCGTGCCGCTTTTGTGCGTCAAGTCGGTTCTTGAGAATGAACGCGGGGTCATAGTCCATGATCCAGGAACGCACCGAGGCCGCTGCCAGGTGCGCCGCTCGCTTAAAGGCTCCCGCATACTCCGGCCGATTGCCCTGGTACCGCCGCGCCTCCATCTCGCATATCGTCGCGGCCATCGCCTCCATGATGTGGTACTGGTTGCTGCGGCCACCGTAGGGCATCTGGCCGGTAACAGAAGTGTAAAGAAGCTGTGTCAGCCCTCCCCGCCGCGTCGCCTCATCTATCCATTCCTGGTGCCTGCCTTCATAACCGAAGTGGGGCAACATGCCGAGCTGCTGCCGGTCCGTCAGGTCGTAAGTGAACGGGTCGTTAGGGTCGCGGTACATCCCCCACGGGTTTATCAGCTTGAACTGGTTATCCAGCACCGCATCAATGGCATCCCCTGAATCGGCCAGGGCGGCGTAGGTCTTGAGCTGCTCGCCGCATACCGCGTAGATGGGGAAGTTGCTGTCGTTCCAGTTCCGCCAGCTCGGATACCGGGCCCACGGATCGAAGCTGCCGAGCTGTCTCCCCCAGCGCCGGTGTCTGTCCTCGTCCACCTTCCCTTCCAGTGCGAAGTAGGCGAACATCAGTTCCTTGGTATAGAATTCCGGCCCGCCGAAAGGTCCGCCCGGCGGCCTTTCTCCGGCCATGATTTCGCAGCAGTAGTCCATGCTCAGGGCGCAGACTTCCACCAGGTCGTCACAGCGCCCGCCCCAGATGCAGCCGGCCAATGCCCCTACGAACCGCGCGGTGGTGGTGGAGGTCTCACGCCCCACCACTGGCGA
>JALGTY010000075.1 GCA_029821145.1 Candidatus Zipacnadia bacterium | reverse complement strand
CTACACGGGCGGCGCTGCCGTACTGCGGTCGGCCGGCTATCAAGTCACCGAGGAATGTCGCGGTTCGGCCCGGTACATCACCGCGTCACTACTTGCTGGGTATGGTCAAATCTGGTTTATTACCTACGACAGCAGTGGGGCCGACTGGTTCCTGTCAACGTCGGAGCTTGAGGCAATTGAGTCGGCGTGGCGCAGTGGCGTGGGACTCTTTGTTTGGGCAGACGACCATGACTACCACTACCAGGATCACGCCAATGACATATGCAATTACCTAAGCTTGGGGGTTGTCTTCAGCGGAAAGATAAGGCGACCCAGCACAATACCAGTGACGTCGCCCGATTTTGATGTCAGCCACCCGATATGGTTTGGCGTCACTACGATTCCCGGTGAGGCCCAAGGTGCGGGCAAGATCACGGTCACCGATAGCGGGCACGTCTCGGTCATCGCAAGGGAAGCTGGGACAAATATGATCGCTGTCGGTTCCTACGGTGGCAACAAGGGGAGAGTTGTGTTCGACGCTGCGTATGAGCCGCTTTGCCGCCCGGCGGAAGCTGAGCGATATTTGCGAAATGCCGCAGCTTGGCTTGAGCCATGAAGAAACTGCTCAGCTTCTACGAAGGCGAGCTTCTGGACAACGTCATCCCCTGGTGGATGGAACATGCCATTGACTGGGAAAACGGCGGTATCCTCCAGTTCATCGAAGACGACGGCACCGTCGTAAGCCAGGACAAATACCTGTGGTCGCAACTGCGGGCGCTGTATGTATGGTCGGCGCTGTATAACAACATCGGCCAGCGCCATGAATGGATCGCGGTGGCCGAGCAGATATGCGAATTCGTGCTGGCATACGGGCGCGATGACCAGGGCCGCTGGGTCTATTGGGTGGATAAGGACGGCCAGGTCAAAGAGGGCGCTAACAGCATCTACAGCGACGGCTTTGCGATCATGGGCATGACCGAATACGCCAAAGCCACCGGCGACCAGCGGGCGATCCAGGCCGCGCTGGAGACATACGACAATGTGCAGAAGCGGCTGGCGGTGCCCGGCTCGTACCTGACCGCACCCTACACGATCCCCGAAGGCGCCAAGGCCCACGGCGTCTCGATGATCTTCTCTACCGTATTCCACGAGCTGGGCAAGTTCCTCGATGACGCCGAGATACTGCAGGCCGGCTACGACCACGCCGTGCAGATAATGGATCATTTCCGCAAGCCGGAGCGGAAGCTGCTTCTGGAGTACACGCTGCTGGACGGCTCGGAGCTCGACACTCCCGTGGGCCGTGCTGTAGTCCCCGGCCATGCCATCGAATCAATGTGGTTCGTGATCCACATCTTCCGCGACCGCCGCGACAAAGAGCGCATCGCCCAGGCAATCGAGTCCATCAAGTGGCATATCGAGGCCTGCTGGGACCCCGAATTCGGCGGGATGCTGCTGGCAATTGACGCCGACGGCAATGAGGAAGTCGCCTGGGAGCATCATGATAAGAAGTTCTGGTGGCCGCACACCGAGGCGATGTATGCGCTGCTGCTGGCCTACGAGCACTGCGGGGAGCAGTGGTGCCTGGAGTGGCATGACAGGGTGCACGAGTGGGCCTACGCGCATTTTCCGGTGCCCGAGCACGGGGAATGGCGAATGCGGCTGACCCACGAGGGCAAGGTGCCGGAGGAGCTCCTGAGCCTGATCCCGCTGCCGATCAAGGACCCGTTCCACCTGCCGCGTGCGCTGATGATGTGCATTGAGGTGCTGGGGCGGCTGACCAGCTAGTGATACCGTTTGACCCCCGAAAGCCCCATTTGCTCCCTCTCAGTACCCCCTTCCTGAGGGGGAGTAAAACGGCATATTTCGGCATTTTGCTGCAGGGGAGTAAATCGCCGCCAACGCCACGAGGCCCTGATACTACGGCATTTGTTGCTAGTGGGGAGTAAATCTACTTTAGTTGCCAGCAACTAAAGTACTAAACTATAACGCCAATTTTTTCTATTGGGTAGCCCAAGAGATAAGTCGTATCCTGATGTGCCCGCGAGCAGCTTTGCGGGCCGGCAGGCAAGACGAAAAGGCAACGGCACCCTCACCCCTTTCATTCCCCTCTCCCACAGGGAGAGGGGAAAACCACAACGGCTGGGCCGCAAAGCAACGACAATGACAACCCAGGATGTGAGCAGTTACGAATATTGTGCTCCCACTAGTACTAGAGCACCTGAGTGACGCATTTTTTTCATCTTTTTTGCGTGAGCGCAAAAAAATTGCTGGGCCGGAGGGGAAAATGATTGCCGGGGACAGTCCCTTGGAGCTGACTGCTCGCGCCTTCGCTGAAAGTAGGGCGGGCAAGATGAAAGGCAACGGCGCCCCTCACCCCTTTCATTCCCCTCTCCCACAGGGAGAGGGGAAAACGGCAACGACAACGGCTGGGCCGGAGGCGTGGGTGCCGACGCGTTGATGAATAGTCAGGACTGAAGGTCGCAACGTAGAAGAAGATTTGCGCACAGACCGTGCGAGGAAACGTTGCTGCTGGCAGCGGTAGTTGTGTGAGGCAGGGAGTACTTAGCTATTGCAGCCAGGCGTCGCCGGGGTCTTTGCGGAAGTCGCCGCCCAGCATGGTCTGTTCGTTGCCGCCCTTGGCATGGCCGTCGCAGAAGCCGTAGTTGGCGCGCTTGTTGTGATCGTAGCGCGTGCCATAGGCATCGTAATAGCCGCCACCGGTGTATTCATACTCTTTGAAGCCGTACCAGACGTACCAGCCTTCCCGCTCGTCGGCCGTACCCTCATGTGTGATCCAGGCTTCGCCGATACATACGGTTTGAGCGGGTTGCTCCAGCTTGGTAGCGAGGACTTGGAAAAGCTGGTTGTTCATGCCGTAATCCGCATAAGCGCCGCAGTACCAATTTACCTTTGACACAGCCGATGGACATTTCCAGATGCCCTGCGAGCCTGGCCCAGTACCGGTTTTGATATAAGGATCAACTATCAGCGGCCAGAATACCTTCCCATCACACGGCAAACCCGAGCCGGCGTGCTGGTACCCGGACATAGGATAGGTCTGGTCGTGGTCGCTGATATACATCATTAGCGCCAGAGTTATCTCCTTGACGTTGGACAGGCAGGAGGCTTCCCGGGCTTTCTCCCGCGCCCTGGCAAAGACGGGAAACAAAATCGCCGCCAGAATCGCGATTATCGCGATCACTACCAGCAGTTCAATAAGCGTAAATCCGATTCGCTTCATCCTCATCTCTTTCACCTCTGCTCACCAGCATCATTGATAGAATTGCTATACCTGTGCATCATAACAGCGCCAATACCATGCCACCTATTTGACCTCAAATGGCGGCTTGTACCAGCACTTCAGCGCCAGGTCGCCGCCCTTGCCATAGGCCTTTACATGTCCGTCACAAAGCAGAATGTTGCGCATCTGGTTATGAGGGAATATTGAGTAAGACTGGCCAGTGGCCCCGGTCCGGTAAAGGCCATAGCTGCTATTGCCTGGACTCATGCTTTCTGCCAGTAACGCGGTTTCGCTGGGGTACGCAAGCTCCCCAAGTTTGACTGGCCGGTGACGGCCGGGGGGAGTCAAGCGCGTCTGCATAAAGAACCCACAGGTCATTCCGTAATGAGGATAGACTCCTACGCCCCCTGACCAAGCCGTTTTGGGGCGGGTGGGGCAGTTCCAGACGGCCTCGTTCTTGATATACGGTTTCAGCTCAATTTGGTAGTAATGCCAGCCGGTGGAGTACTGTATATGCACCATTGGGAAGCACTCATCATAGTCCTGGGCGTACATGTGCATAGCGAGTCCAAGCTGCTTGAGGTTGCTCTCGCAGCTCGCCTGCTTCGCCTTCTCGCGAGCCCGGGCGAATACCGGAAACAGTATCGCCGCCAGGATCGCGATTATCGCGATTACAACCAGCAGTTCAATGAGTGTAAAGCCACGTTTGCTCATCAACACTCGCCTCCTCTTGTCGATAACAGAAGAATATTCGAACTAATATAAGAATTATGCCACCAAGGAAGCAGGCATGTCAAATCGCAGTATGTTGCATTCACCTATTCTCTTGTATTATACCCCGGTTCTGCCGGCCCAACCAACCTCAATTTACAGTACGCGGCACAAAAAGTCGCATGGCAGCCGTGGCCTTCGGTCAGCGGCCCAGCGCTTCCAGCACCGAGGTCAGGCCGGATCTGAGAGTCGAGAGGTCAGAGGTGCAGGTTACCAGCTTGAAGCCCTGGTCGGCGCGCCTGATAGCCTCCTCGACTGCACCGCAGGGGAAGCCGGCGAAAATGCCGGCACTGTTGGCCGCGTCCAGTATCCGCGCTATCGCCGCCTCGTGCTCCGCGCTGCCGGGTTGCGTCTGCATGGAGAACCTCAGATCGCCGGGGCCGATGAAAAGACAATCCACGCCGGGAACCGCCGCGATCTCATCAACTACCGCGAGTGCCTGAGTTGTCTCGATCATCACAGCCACGAGAACCTCGTCATTGGCCCTCTCGAAGTAATCATCACCGAACAGACTAAGCCGCGCCCCACCACCAGAACGGCCACCTGTCGGCGGGTACCTGGCCGCCAGAACCGCCGCCGCCGCTTCCTCTGGCGAGTTGACCATCGGGACGATGACACCCTCGGCTCCGGCGTCCAGAAGTCGTCCGATGCGATAGAACTCGTTGGAGCCAGGGCGCACAATCGGTGTAGTATCCGTTGGAAAGATCACCTGCAGGGCCGCCAGCAACTCGTTCTCATCCCAGTAACCGTGCTGGGTGTCAATCCATATCCAATCAAAGCCCGCGTGGGCAACCAGCTCGGCAATGAGCGGCGAACCCGAAACCAGGCCGAAGCCGAAAACCGGCTCGCCACACTTGATCTTCTCGAGGACAATATTCTTCTTCATGTGAGCCTCCAGGCGAATAGTGTGACCACGCGACAATAGCATATTCCCCGTGGTGATGTGTCGGACCTGCATGTGGCGCGTAGGAACGGCTGGGCCGGATAGGGAACCCGGATTTCGCTGTGCGAAATCCACCCTATTCGGCCCCTCCGAACGACTCAACGACAACGGACTCGGGCTGCCCTTCGACAAGCTCAGGGCCTACGGGAAGCCCGACCCACGGGATTTCTTGGGATGCCCGAGCTACACGAGGTAGGCTAATGCGAGCAAGCTTGGAGGCGGAGTGGCAGGTGAAGCTAGGACATGAGGAGAATGATATGCCTGTCACGGATACCTGTAGTTGAATGGCCAGCGTGGCTAGTACGTGCGCGCTGAGGATACCGGCTGTGAGGAGTGAATTCAATGATACGGATGGATACGGAATCTCTTAAGGAAAAGACGCTCCAACTGTTGCTGGATGTGGGAATGGAAATCCAGAATGAGCAGCTAAGTGGGGTGATGCTTGAAAACGGCTGTAAACAGCTTCCGACGGGCCGCCTGCAGATTCCTGCAGAGCTGGTTGATGAATTGGTGGCGCGGCAGGAAAAGACGCGGGCCGAGGATGACGACGACCAGAGCCTGCACCCATTCTGCGGCATTGACTGGACCCACTGGATCGTGTGGACCGGCCAGAAAGAGCAGATGAAAGAGCGGCTGAAGAGCGAGTTCTTGATCTCGGCCTTCGACTGCGGCCCGACGCGGTATTACGACTACCAGGCCGGCACGGACAAGCCCGTGGATACCGAGATATTCATCGAGATGAAGAAATTCGCCCAGGCGACGCCGGAGATCGGCTATGTCAGCACATGGTACCGGCAGGATATGCCGGAGGGTACCGAGCGAATCGCCTCGCTGATACTGGCGCTCCAATATACCGACAAGGTTGACGGGATCGAGGCGATTAACCCGGCAGTTATCAAGTATCTGGTGGAGATCGGTGAGATCATGAGCGGCAACCCCAAGGACCGCCGCTACCTGGCCGGCTCCGAATGTATCATCTCGCCGTTAATCTTGGAGAAGCGCTCGGCTGACGACATGGTGGAGAGAGAGCGTGTGGGCGTGCGCGAATACCACATGTGCTCCATGCCAACGATGGGTGTGACCTTTCCCGTGACGCCTGCCGCTGCCGTAGTGATGTCTTGTGCCGAGATTCTAGGTGGCATGGTGGCGGCTTATTGCCTCGATCCCGCCGGCGACATCACCGGCCGCATGATCTCCACGTACATGGATATGAGGACAGCCGACACTACCGCCGCTAACCCGGAGAGTATCCTCGTTGACCTGGCCGTGAAGCAACTGTTCGATGAGTGCTTCGGTGGGCACCTGTGGACGGAGGTGTTCTTCAGCCCGTCGGCGAACGAGCCGGGACTGCTGGCGGTCTATCAGAACTTCTATGGGGCTACCGGGTGTGCTTTTCTCACCGACGATGCCAGTACGCCCTATCCTGGGATGGGAACTCTGCACAACGGCGCGCTTGGCAGCCCGACACAGTTCATGCTGGACATGGAAATCCGTAAGAGCCAGTTCTTCATGAGAGATGAGATCGCAGTCAATGAGGATACGATGCCATACGAGGAGATGGTGCAGCGGGCCGCGAATAAAGAGCCGTTCCTCGACAGCGAGCACACCTTCGCACATTTTCGCGAGCTGTGGAACTCCGACTTGCTGCCGCTGACAGTTCCGGCGAGCGCGGGCGGCATCGGACAGGAGAAGAAGATGCTGGACAGGTGCGAGGAGATGTGGCGGGCCAATGTGGAGAAATGGGAGCCGCCAGAGGTTGACGAGGATAAGATGAAAGCTCTGGCAGAGCTGCAAGAGAGGGCTGAGAAGGAGTTTGTGTGAGGCACTCGCGGGCTGGAAGCTGAGAATGCTAATGCATTCTCACCTGAGCTTTGCAGAACGAGCAAAGCTCAGGCCGCGCCACGCGACGGGAAATAATCCGCGCTAAGTCGAAAAGATCAGGATAACCAGTACCAAGTGACGCGGAGGTGATCGGATAGATCATGGCAAGCGAGAAGCTGGAAATGTATCAGGAACTGGCGACGAAGATACGCGCCCACTGCCTGCGCATGACGCATCGGGGCATGAGCGGGCACCTGGGCAGCATGTTGTCTATGGCGGACATGCTGGCGGTGCTGTACACCAGTATTCTGAAGGTTGATCCGCAGAATCCTGAGTGGGACGAGCGCGACCGCTTCGTGCTCAGCAAGGGCCACGGTGGGGCAGCCGTGTATGCGGTGCTGGCGGAAAAGGGCTTCTTCCCAATGGAGTGGCTGGATACCTACTATCTGGATGACGGGAAGCTGTCCGGGCACATCAGTCACCACGTCCCGGGAGTGGAATTCTCCACCGGATCGCTGGGGCACGGGCTGCCGGTGGCAGTAGGCATGGCGCTGGCAGCCAGGAACGACGGCAAGCAGCATCGCATCTTCTGTCTGATGAGTGACGGCGACTGCAACGAAGGCTCGACGTGGGAGGCGCTGATGTTCGCCGCCCACCACGAGCTGGATAACCTGATAGTGATAGTGGACTATAACCGGGTGCAGGCCCTGGGGAAGATGGCAGACGTAATCGAGATGGAGCCGTTCGCGCCGAAGCTTCATCTGTTCGGCTGGAGCGTGCGGGGCATTGACGGGCATGACTGCGAGGCAATAGAGACCACGCTGTCCGAAGTGCCGTTCGACCAGGGCAAGCCCTCATGGGTGCTGGCCAGCACCACCAAATGCAAGGGTGTCAGTTGGCTGGAGAACACGGTCGGCAGTCACTACGGATGTGTCAATGACGAAGAGCTGGCGGCGGCGCTGGCGGAGCTGGGGGTGTCAGAATGAGAAGCGCATTCAACGAAGAGCTGCTGAAAATCGCCCAAGAAGACGACCGCATATACATGGTGCTTGCCGACATCGGCTACGGCGAGATCGAGCCGTTCGCGGAGGCGTTTCCGGACCGGTTCTACAACTGTGGAGTGGCCGAACAGAACATGACCGGGGTCGCGTGCGGCCTGGCTATGGAAGGGAAGATCGCCGTCACCTACTCGATCGCCAACTTCCCGACGCTAAGATGCCTGGAGCAGATTCGCAACGATGTGTGCTACCACGACCAGAACGTGAAGATCGTGATTATCGGAGGCGGTCTGGCATACGGGGCGCTGGGAGTGTCCCACCACTCCACCGAGGACATCGCCATTATGCGGTCACTGCCGGACTGTGTGGTGGTGTGCCCGGCGGATATCCCGGAAGCCAGGGCCGCGACCTATGCCATGATCGAGCACGAGGGGGCGTTCTACTACCGCTGCGGCTATAAGCAGGAGCCCGATCTTCACCAGGGCAAGATTGACTTTGAGCTCGGCAAGGCCATCCAGGTGTGCGACGGCTCCGATGTCACGCTGATAGGGACCGGTACAGTAACCTACAGGGCCTGGCAGGCGGCAGAGCTGCTGGCCGGTGAGGGCATCAAGGCCCGCGTAGTCAGCATGCACACCGTCAAGCCGATAGACAGAGAAGCCATTGTCACGGCCGCCAAGGAGACCGGAGCAATCGTCACCGTGGAGGAGCACAACATCTGCGGTGGTCTGGGGAGTGCAGTGGCCGAAGTAATCGCCGAGTCCGGAATGGGCATAGGCTTCAAGATGATTGCCCTGCCGGATGAGTATGTCCACATAGTCGGGACCCACGAATGGCTGCTGGACTACTACGGCTTCTCGCCGGAGGGGATTGCGGGGAGCGTGCAGGAACTGTTGCGGAAGGCGAGTTGATGGGGGCGGAGTCGGGCAGGATGCCCGACCTACGCGATCAACAAGAAGACAAAAAGGGGACAGCGTACAGATAAATGACAGGTAACTACTCACCTTGCCCTCACCCCCGGCCCCTCTCCCACAGGGAGAGGGGAGAACAACAACGGCACGCGAGACGCCGCACCCACTCCTACGAAGGGGGTGCCCGACTGTCTTCAGTTGGTTTGACACAGTCTAGAGCGACAAGGTGAGTAGTTACAATGACAGGACAGGTGGCGGAGAGATTATGAAACCGACCGATGAGCAAATGAAGGAAATGCTGCAGACAATGCTGACCATCCGCAGCTTCGAGGAGACGGCCTGCGCGCTCTATATGGACAACTGGGAGAGCGGCAACTTCCTGGGCGCGCTACATTCTTACGAAGGCCAGGAGGCCGTCGCGACCGGCGCGTGCGCCTGCCTGCGGCAGGACGACTACGTCTTCAGCACCCATCGCGGGCACGGGCATTTCATCGCCAAGGGCGGTGAGGTGAAGGCGATGTTCGCCGAGCTACTGGGCAAGGAAGCCGGGTGCAGCCGTGGTCGCGGCGGCTCAATGCACATGTTCGATTCCGAAAAGGGCCTGATGGGCGGTAACGGGATAGTCGGCGGCGGGATCCCACTGGCCCTCGGCCCCGCCTTCGCCGCTAGCTATCGCGGCACCGACCAGGTCACCGTGTCGTTCTTCGGTGACGGCGCATCCAGCCAGGGCGTGTTTCACGAGTCGTTCAACCTGGCGGCGCTGTGGGATCTGCCGTTGATCTTCGTCTGCGAGAATAACCGCTATGCTGTGGGAACGCCGGCATCCGAGGGCATCTCGGTGCCCAACGTATCCGTTCGTGCAGCCGGTTACGGCTGCCCGGGAGTGACAGTGGATGGCGACGATCCGGTGGCCGTCTATGAGGCGGTTAGTGAGGCAGTCGGCCACGCGCGCGCGGGTAACGGCCCGAGCCTGATCGAGGCCGTGACCCACCGGCATAGCACGCACTGCATGGTCATGAGGGAAGGTCGCGAGAAAGCCGAACTGGACGAAATTAACGCGCATGACCCGATCCCGAGGTTCGAACAGTACCTGGAGGAAAACGGGATCATCAGTGCCGACGAAGCGCAGACGCTGAGAGGGGAAGTGAGCCAACTCATCGAGGAGGCCGTGGCCTTTGGTGAGAACGCCCCCTTTCCGGATGCTGCAACGGTCGCCGACGGTTTGTGGGCGAGCTGAACAGCCGCAAGCCGTATCGTTTGCGCGAGAGGAGAACTCAGAGCATTGGCAAACATGCGAGAAGTTGTGTTGACGCGAGCGCTGAATGAAGCGCTGCATGAGGAATTCAAGCGCGATGACAACGTATTCCTGGTCGGCGAGGAAGTAGGCGGAGTCTTTGGCGTGACCAGGGGTCTGGACCGGCGCTTCGGTGAGGAGCGGGTGCGCTGTACTCCTATCTCAGAGGCGGCCTTTACCGGACTGGCCGTCGGCGCGGCGATGGCCGGCCTCCGGCCCATCGTCGAGATCATGTACCTCGACTTCGTCAGCGTCTGCTGGGACCAGATCGCCAACCAGGCGGCCAAGCTGCGCTATATGTCCGGCGGGATACTGAAAATGCCGCTCGTCATCCGCGGCCAGCAGGGCAACCTGACGCGCGAAGCCGCCCAACATTCGCAGCAGATCGAGGGCTGGTGCGCCCAGATACCCGGCCTGAAGGTCGTGATGCCGGCTACCGTCGAGGACGCTAAGGGCCTGCTGAAGTCCTCAATCAGAGATGACAACCCGGTGGTATTCATCGAGCACCGGGGCTTGTATGGCCTCAAGGGTCCCATGCCCAGGGGCGAGTACACCACTCCGCTCGGTGTGGCCAAGGTGCAGCGCGAGGGCAGCGACATCACGGTTGTGGCCACGTCTGTCGCAGTGCAGAAATCGCTGGCGGGAGCGGAGAAACTGGCCGACGAGATTAGTGTTGAGGTGGTTGACCCGCGCACTCTGGTGCCGCTGGATACGGAGACGATCCTGGCATCGGTGCGCAAGACCGGCAGGCTGCTGGTGGCTCACGATGCACCGGTACGGCTGGGGTTCGGCGCTGAAGTGGTGCGCGCTGTGACCGAAGAGGCCTTCGATGCTTTGCAGGCAGCGCCTCGCGTAGTCGGTGGGGCCAACTTGCCTATGCCATACAGCTCGGTGCTGGAAGACGCTTGCATCCCCAGCGAAGACGATATCACACAAGCCATTAGACAGGTGGTGGAAAGCTAAATGAGAAGCCATGATGAATTGGTCGAAGCGGCTCGGAAGCACGTGTGGCTGCACTTTGCGCACTACGAGGATATCGAAAAACGTCCGAAAATCTTCGTGCGCGGTGACGGGATGTACCTGTGGGACGATGAGGGCAACAAGTATCTGGACACCTTTGCGTCGCTGCTGACCACTGTTTGTGGGCATCACCGGCCTGAGATACACGAAGCGGTGCAGAAGCAGATGGAGCAGCTTGAATTCTTTCCGAACTACCACGACTGCTATACCATCCCCTCTATCGAGCTGGCGGAGAAGCTGGCGGAGATCATGCCCGGGGATCTGTCTGTCGCCTTCTTCGTCGGCGGCGGGTCGGAAGCGAACGAAAGCGCGATGAAGATGGCCCGCCAGTACTTCTGGGAGCAGGGCCAGCGTTCGCGGACCGGAATCCTGGCCAAACGTTTCAGCTACACCGGCGCGACGATGGGCGCCATGTCAGCCACCGGCATCCCCTGGTTCTGGGAGACGTTCCAGCCGCGCATAGCCGGGTACGAGTTCTTCAACCCGGAATGGTACTACCACCGCGAGCTCGGCCTCGATGAGGAGGAAGCCGGCAAGGTCGCCCTGAAGGACCTGACCGAACTGGTGGAGTTCGAGGGTCCGGAATCTATCGCAGCGCTGATCATGGACCCGGTCTCCGGCTCCAATACCGGCTATTGGGTGCCGTCGGCCGAGTACATGCAAGGGGTCAGGAATCTGTGCGATAAGCACGGAATACTGTTGATCTTCGATGAGGTACAAGTCGCCTTCGGTAAGAGCGGCAAATGGTTTTGCTGCGAGCACTGGGACGTGGTGCCTGATATCATGACCCTCGGCAAGGGCTTCTCCGGCGGGTATCTGCCGCTGGCCGCCGCTGTGAGTACGCAGAAGGTCGCCGAGGTGTTCCGCAAGCCTGATTCTGAATTCCGGCACGGCTTTACCTTCGGCGGGCATACGACGGCCTGTGCTGCCGCGCTTGCCAATATCGAAATCATCGAGCGCGAGAACCTCGTCGA
Source organism: Candidatus Zipacnadia bacterium (assembly GCA_029821145.1). GTDB lineage: Bacteria > Armatimonadota > Zipacnadia > Zipacnadales > UBA11051 > UBA11051. The sequence goes on along the minus strand of JALGTY010000075.1, from coordinate 310 downwards.
GAGGGCCGCCGAGATGGGCGCGTACCTGCGCGAAAAGCTGGAGGAACTATACAAGTACCCCATCGTCGGCCATGTGCGCGGCATCGGGCTGCTGCTGGCCGTCGAACTCCTCGAAGACAAAGAGACCTGGAAGAAGCTGGAGCCCGAAGGCCAGATCGGAAGCTGGGTGCGCGACCGCTGCTATGAGCTGGGAATGATACTGCGCAACAACGAGGATATTCTGGTCTTTGCGCCCTCCTTGACCATCACGAAAGATGAAGTTGACCTGATGGTCGGCCTGACAGAACAGGCAATCTCCGAGGCGTGTGAG
>JALGTY010000505.1 GCA_029821145.1 Candidatus Zipacnadia bacterium | reverse complement strand
CTGAAGTGACGCTGCTTGCTAAATACCACTCGTCAAGACGCAAGGAGGAACTTGTCAGTGCGTAGGAACTATCGACAAGATAAACGCCGACCCGGTTGCCGGTTCTGTGCTAATCCGCAGCGATATGTGATCGACTACAAGAACGTGAGACTGCTGGAGCGATTCGTGGACGAGGACGGCAGCATGCTCAAGGCGAGCAAGACCAAGAACTGTCGCCTCCACCAAAGCCACATTGCCCAGCAGATAAAGCGAGCCCGAGAGATGGCTCTGCTACCATATATCGCGGACTGAGCAGCACTACACCTCCGACTGTCCCAGACCCGATCATCGTAAGAGAATTGGACCCGTCGCCGGTTGCAGCATAGCCTGATGAGGCATCAACCTTCCGACCGACACCCAGTTATTGACTCGCTGCGTCAGCGCGCTAGTGCTCTGCGTAAGACCGTTGCTCTGCCCGAGACCGAAGACGATCGCACTTTCTACGCAACAGCGACGGCTCTGGACGAGGACATATGCCGGGTACTGCTGGTAGGCGACCCAGACCACATCGCCCAGCGATTAGGCGCACTATCAGTAAGTACGGATGCGGTGCGGATAGTTGATCCTACTGACGACGGGACGCTAACGCGGTGCGCTCAGGTCTATACGGAGGCCCGCCGCCACGAAAGCCCAACCGAAGAACAAGCCCGCCAGGTCGTAGCTGACCCGCTGTATTGTGCCACTTGCCTGCTGAAGATGGGGGAGGTTGATGCTACCGTCGCCGGTGCCTCCCATCCCACCGCTAAGGTGCTGCATCCTCTGCTCAGGATTATCGGATGTGCCCCTGAGGTCAACACCGTTTCTAGCTGCTTTATTATGACTGTTCCCGACAGCCAGGCAGGACACAAAGGCGTGCTGCTCTTTGCTGACTGCGGGGTAGTCCCCCAACCTACTGCTCAGCAACTCGCCGACATTGCTATATCCACCGCCTACAGCGCCCGGCTGTACCTGCAAACGGAGCCAAGAGTGGCGATGCTGTCATTCTCCACTAAAGGCAGCGCCCAGCACCCCGACGTGACGAAGGTAGTGGAAGCCACTCAGATAGTACGCCGCAAGGCCAGTACACTCATCATTGATGGCGAGCTGCAAGCCGACGCCGCCCTGGTGCCAGAAATAGCTCAGTTCAAAGACCCTCAAGGGCTGTTAGGCGGCCGCGCTAATGTACTCATCTTTCCTGATCTTGATGCCGGAAACATCGCCTACAAACTCACCCAACATCTTAGCGGTGGCCACGCTTATGGACCGCTCGTCCAGGGCTTGGCCAACGCAGGAATGGACCTGTCTCGTGCCGCCTCCGCCGAAGAAATCGTCAATGTCATGGCAATTGCGGCCGTGCGAGCCGAAGCATTGGCGGCGAGCTAGTAGGTGTAAACTTTAACACACCAAACCAACTATCCTACACCAACAACCCTCGGGGCCTCGGAGCTTACTTCCTTACCCACCACCGGCCACCGCCGCTCTTAGGCCAGCCTCAAATATGTCCAGGCTCTCGCCAACTTGCTCCTCGCTGATAACCAGCGGGGGCGCCACCCGGACGACGTTGCCGAACATCCCGATCGGGTGGATGCAGGCCAATCCCCGTAAGTAACACTCATGGACGATCTGTGCCGCCAGCTCGGTCGCCGGCTGCTTGGAGGCCTCATCCTCGACGATCTCCAGACCCAGCACTAAGCCCATCCCACGTACATCGCCGAGCTGCTCATATTCTTGCTGCATCTGCGTAAAGGCCTCCATCATAAGCTGGCCCATACGCGCCGAATTCTCCACCAGCCCCTCGCGCTGGATGATCTCAATCGAAGCAAGCGCTGCTGTTGCACTCAACGGATTTCCTCCAAAGGTCGAACCCATCGAGCCGGGCGGAAGCGCGTCCATAACCTCACTGGTACCAATTACTGCCGCACAGGGCACGCCCGAAGCAAGTCCCTTGCCCAAGGTCACCAGGTCGGGCTTGATATCCCAGTGCTCCATTGCAAACATCTTGCCGGTGCGTCCGAATGAAGACTGCACCTCATCCAAGATGAAAATAAGTCCCCGTTCCTGGCGCCACTGGTCAAATTGTTCAAACCAGCCCGGCGGCGGAATGATACTGCCGGCTCCACCCTGATACGGCTCAGTGATCACAGCACACAGCTCACCACAGCTCTCCTGAGAGACCACCCAGTCCAGGTACTCCAAACACTTAAAACCACAGCTATCGGGACCCTCATAGCCGAAGGGGCAACG
>JALGTY010000504.1 GCA_029821145.1 Candidatus Zipacnadia bacterium | reverse complement strand
AGCATCTGGGCAATGCGCACGTCAACGGCGTCGCGAGGCAATATGCCCGCAGGCCCCTTCAACCGACCAACCCTTACTCTTACGCGCTCAAGCGTCTGTTCGGTATCCACCACAAACGAAGCGGGTTCGTATTCCCCGCGAGCGCACATAATCTGCATAGTTGTTTCAGCATAGCAGACCCGCGGCAGGGGCTCGTCTGGCAAAATGGCCCAGTCGGTGATTGCCGGACGCACCACGTAGAGCTGGTAGGGTGCCTCCTGCGCACGGGCAACGAGCGAGCACACCACTAACAGGCATAGCGACAAGCATAGGTGCCCGGCCAGTAATCCTGAGAGCCCGAAGACTCGCCACTTGGTAGGAACGGTAACTTCTGGGTTGCTATCCGACGCCAGGTGCCGCTTGTCTGCCTCTGGTCCAACAAAGTCCCACGTCTCATTGCCAAGCTGCTTCAAGCTCATCAGTATTACCTCTGATCATCTTCACTTGAGATTTGCCCTATTGTAGAAGCTCTATTTGCTTGAGATTTGCCCTATTGTAGAAGCTCTATTTGCCGAGCCATTTCCCAGCGCCAAGCGTCTAAGTCGGCGTCTACTGCAATACTGTCCAGCCATTGCTGTGCTTGTCTGCCGCGCTCACCCGCCTTGGCAATTGCGTCCTGCAGCGTCGCCAGATACCGGGCGTCGTCATAGCCTTCCCGATACGCTTCCCACCCCAGCGTGTCCACGGGACCTTCCGGGCCGCGCACAACAAAGGCGAGTCCGCCCACATTCATACCATCCGGGTCATTCGGCTTCGGCCGTCTATCAGGAGCCCCGGCCCCCCGGTCCACGAAAGTCGAGTACGTCCAAGTCATTGTGCCGTCAACGCCCGTCTTCCACAGACCAAGGCCACGGTTCCTCCGGTGCATGTCGGGCTGCGCGTGACCTCCGGGAGGGTCCGCATACGTGAATATCTTGAAGCCGTTGTGATGGACGCCCTTGATAAACTCCTGTATATGGGGAGCCAACAATTGCCTGGGACCATAATCTGCCAATGCTTCTTCGTTTCGCAGAAACTCAGTACTGTCCATGGTCCATGATGTTTGGTGATCGGCAGCGCGTCCAGGATGCGAAAGCACTGGACAATCCAGCAAATCACCCACGCGGTCGAAGAAATCCTGGCCGCAGGCTACCCAGATCTTGCCGCCACCCTCATGGATCGACGCAAAGCTGTCTCGCTCGGCAGCCATCTTCTCGGCCTTTGCTTCGTCATGCCCCATAAAATAGACTTCGTCATAACCGCGAGCCTGGCACCAGGAAACAATCTCCCGCGTGGTCTCTACGTTGCGTTCCCACTCCTCCTTGGTCAGGTCGCGGGCGACTATATCATTCCCACCCGGGAAGATGTACAGAGGGCCGCCCGGCTCCATCCCAGCCTGCTCACGAATGTCCAAATAATGCGCCAATGTCGTGAAGTGGAGGCTGCCGTCATTATTGACCTCCGCCCCGGCATAGATGACAGGGTTGGTACAGCCGTGGGCCACCATGTTCCGATAGTCGGCAAGCTGCTGTTCGTCGGTGACTGTAGTGTACCTCGTCACGGAACCATCATACGGATACACAGGGTAGTAAAGGCTGTATTCAAACTGGGGCTCCCGAAGGTCGAAGGAGGGCACGTAGATGCCTGCCTGTGCATCGTCGGGGATGTGGATGGTGAGCCAAAACTGGCGGCGGCCCGTGATGTCGGCGGGCTGTAGCTTGTCCGTATCTACCAGTTCGCGGGTTAGGTGGTTATGCCGCTGCGAGTATGCAGCGCGGTAGTTCTCAAGCCCCACTGGCGGGTCGCCTATTGCCGCGTCGCTCTTGACCCAGGCAGGCGGCCCGTCAACCACTTCAACCATTGTGGGGTCATGCACCAGCAGCCAAGGCATCACAATTGGATCCCACCGAACGGCGCGCACGAGCATCTGGGCAATGCGCACGTCAACGGCGTCGAGAGGTAATATGCCTGCAGGCCCCTTCAACTGACCAACCGTTACCATTACGTGCTCAAGTGTCTGTTCGGTATCCACCACAAACGAGGCTGGTTCGTATTCACCGCGAGCGCACATGATTTGCATAGTTGTTTCCGCATAGCAGACCCGCGGCAGAGGTCCGTCTGGCAAAATGGCCCAGTCGGTGATTGCCGGACGCACCACGTAGAGCTGGTAGGGCATCTCTTGGGCATAGGCAACGAGTGGCCAGAGCACTAACAGGCATAGAGACAAGTATAGGTGCCTGGTCAGTAATGCTGAAAGCCCCAAGGCGCGCCACTTGGTAGGAACAGCAACTTCTGGTTTACTATCCGACGGCAGGTGCCGCTTATCTGCCTCGGGTCCAGCAATGTCCCACGTCTCGTTGTCAATCTGTTTCAAGCTCATCAGTGCTACCTCCTTACCTCTGATTACCTTCACCGACCCTGCTGCGAAGGGTACTTGTATAGTATATCACAGGGGGAGGGCCTGCTGTCAATAGACTAATGTGCTCAGCTTCTTGCAAAATTGGAGTTTCGAGGGTTTCCTCGCCTAGTTGTTGTACTATCTCCCCATAGCTTGCAGGGTCATTTCCGTGGCAGTGGGGGATGTTCGCCTGAACGTCGCACTACCAGAGAGCCGTCCCACTTCCTACTCAGAATGGGACAAGCTCAAATAATAATCCGCGTCGGTAGGAATTAGTGCACTAACCAGAGAATACTCAATCCAATAGCAAAGCATATCAGAAATGTGCGCCTACAGGAGGATAACATGTCACAGGCAAAAGTGAACAATGAGACGTGGGAGTTTCCGGGTGTGGAAAGCGCAGTTCGGCTACTTGGATCGGAGCCGGATATCACGGGAGAGCTTCCGAGGAAATGGCGTGTGTTCGGGCCGCTGGGTCCTGAATCCACGCGCATATTGGCATATGGAGAGGGCGCCGTCCAACGCGCAGAACCGCTAGTCAGCGCTGACCTCGACAAGCTGACCAGCATACCGGAAACACTGACCATCGGCACGGAGACATTCGAAGGTGTTGACGTCGAAATGCAAGAGAACACGATCGATTTCGAGGCTCTGTTCGGAAGGCAGAATGAGACATTGGGACGTCAGGCATATGCCATGGCTGAAGTGAGCTTCGATGAGCCGACCGAAGTCATCATCGGAGCTGGCAGTGACTGGTGGTTTCAGTTCTGGGTGGATGGCGAGGAAGTTCTCAACAGCCTGGCAACCGGCAACACCAGCAACCCCCGCCTTGGAATAAGCCCAGTCGACTACTGTCACAGATATCGGTTCGAGGCCGGCAAACACCTGCTGGTTGTCCGCTCAATCAACGGCTTCGGAGGCAAATGGGTACTCAGAGGCTGCTTTGCTTCTCCGAAAGATGAACTGTTAGGAACGAGAGGAATGGACCGCTGGGACATACTGCCCGATTTGAACAAGATGCTGCCACCCATAGGGACCACCGAGACCACCATGGCGCTGCGCACGGACCGGTGTGTGGAAGACGAGACGATCGCATGCGACTTTATCCTCAACTCACCGGAAGGCCAGTTTGGTATTGTCTTTGGCGCTCAAGATGCCGACCACTACTACTGGGCCTACTACCCACGCTGGGGCCAGAACTGGCGGGCCAGGGCATTCTACGCGGTGATCGCAAGGGTCGAGGGCAACGGCCACGCCCGCGGCCTGGCCATGATGCTCATGCCCAACGTTCCCGCGCACTGGAACGCACGGCTCTCGATGAAAGTGGAGCGGCGCGGCGATCACATCCAGATGTACGTCAACGGCGTCAAAGGGCCCTTCGTGATTGATGACACTTACGGAGCTGGCTATGCCGGCGTGCTGGGGCACACCGATTATGAAGTGGAGAACTTCAAGCTCGACGGCCGCGATGTGGGCGGCCGGACCAGCCTCGCCCAAGGGCAA